>SHYR01000017.1 GCA_009692705.1 Dehalococcoidia bacterium | reverse complement strand
GTCGGAGTAGAACTCCATGCCCTGCTTCGTGATCTCCCACAGCTCGTCGATGTCGACGTGCTTCACCAGCGACTTGCGGCAGTAGAAGCCCAGCGGTAGATCGTCAAGCCGGTCGCGGAAGACGTGGTACGGCCCCGCGATCAGCGCGAACAGGTAGGTGCTGAAGGGCGGGGTGCTGGTGAAGACGTGGCGGATGCGCCCGTCGCGCAGCTTCTCGGCGGTGGAGGTGGTCGAGTTCGACACCAGCTCCCACTGCGCCGGCGCGTTCACCGCGAGCGTGTACGTCGCCTTGATGTCCGGCTGGTCGAAGCAGGGGAAGAGGCGGTGCGCCTCGTACGGCTCGAAGTTCGTGTAGAGGTATTCCTCGCCGTCCTCCGGGTCCACGAACTGGTGGAAGCCGTCACCGCCGTGGTCGTAGTCGTTCTCGTACGCCACGCGCACGGTGTTGTGCGCGGCCAGCGCGGCGGTCGGCAGCGTCAGGCGGCAGCCGTTCCAGTCCGGCTCCAGCGGCTCGCCGTTCACCTCCAATCGCTCGATGCGCTTGCCGCGAAAGTCCAGGAAGGTGGCGGCGGCGCCGGAGCGCTGGAAGCGCACGGTGGTCGTGCCGCGGTAGCCCTTGGCGCCGCGCGTCAGCTCGAGGTCGATCTCGTAGCTGATGTGGCTGACGCGGCGGGCGCGCGACTGTGCCTCCTGCTGCGTCAGGACGTCGCGCGCTCGGGGCGGTGTGGCGGTCATGGCGGCGGCTGCTCCTGTGCGCTCCGCCCCTGGTTTGGGGCAGGCCAGATATCTTAGCGAACGGCGGCCCAACGGACCCAACAGACAGGGACGAGGCGGCAGCGCGCCGCTTCCGGCTCGCGGCTCTTCGCCCGCCAACGGCGGCGGCGTTTGCGCTACAGTACGGCGGGTCGGCGGTGGGGGTGACGGCGCCGGCCGAACCGGGGTGCGGGGTCGGCGTTCCCGCCCGGGAGCCAGCGGTTGGTGGAATGGTCGGGGGTGCGCTTGGCGTCGGCAAAGGAGCTGCGGGGCAGCGTCGACTCGAGCTACGAGGCGCTCGCGGGTGCCGGCCACAAGTGGGCGGCCGCGCGCCCGGCGGCGGAGAGCGTGCTCCGCAACGAGATCGAGTACGCGCTCGCGGTCGCCGAGGCGATGGAGGTATTGCGCCTGCCCGAGCGCAAGCAGTTCGTGCTCGAGTCGAAGGACGCGGCGCTCGCCGCCCTGACCGAGGTCGCGACCACCTGCCAGAAGGTGTTCAGCTACGTCGAGGACCGCGACCTGGGGAGGCGCACGCCGTACCTGGCGACGATCGCCGGCGTGCTGCAGGCGGCGGCGGAGCAGGCGAACGGCTCCGCGATCGTGATCAAGGCTGCGTCCTAGCGCGCTCCGCGCGGAGTCCGGGAGACGGTGGGGGTTCGAGATGGTAGACGCGCAGCGGACGCAGTCGGCGGCCGCCCTGCTGGCCATGGTCGAGGCGGCGCACGATGCGCTGCGAGCCTCGTTCGCCGCTGCCAGGGACCGCTGGGAGCGGTCGCCGGGCGGCGAGGAGTGGAGTCCACGCCTGAACGCCGAGCACGTGCTCGGCGGCGAGATCCGGTACGCGCAGATCGTGGCGAAGGCGATCGGCGCGCCGGAGCCGCCGCCGCAGACGTTCTCCTTCGCCAGCGCCGAGGAGGCGACCGCGGCGCTCGCGCGACTGGTGGACAGCCTCAACGCTGTCTACCGGGCGCTGACGGACGCGAATCTCTCGGCCCCGACGCCGTGGCGCGATCACGTGCGCAACGTCATGGAGGTCGTGATCTCCCACGCCAACGACCACGCGGGACAGATCCGGCGCGAGCACCTGTAGGCGCGCCGGCGTCGGCGCTACATCTTCTTCGGCTGCTCGCCGGACAGATGCGCGCGGGTTCTCCTCGAAGTCCATGCGGCAGCCGGTGGCGCAGAAGTAGTAGCGCCTGCCCTCGAAGCGGAAGCTGCCGCCGGGCTGGTTCCTGGTGCTCACCTGCATCCCGCACACCGGGTCGGTCGCGGTGCCGGGGCCGCCCAGCAGCGCGAACAGCCTGTTTACCATTCGTTTTTCATCGCATGATCCTCTCGCGCATGATCCTTCGCCTGTGCCGTCGCGCCGCAGCATAGCGCGGCCCTGCAGCAGCTTCGTGGATCACACCCCGGCCGCCGCGCGCGCGTGTGTGCGCGCGCGGCGGAACAGCCGCAGGTAGGCGGTGACGGCGAGCACGGCCGCGAGGGCGAACCAGGTCAGCGCGTACTCCAGGTGCGGCGTGGTGTTGCGGAAGCCGGAGTAGCCCTGTACCGGCAGCGTCGGCGGGGGCGTCGTTTGCTCCTCGGCGAGCCGCGGTCCCTCGACCACGCCGAACGAGGCGACCGCGTACGGCAACGTGCCGCCCATCGCCTGCACGTCGAACGTCGTCCACGCGCCAGAGCCGGAGCGCCGCGCCGTGCCGCCCTGCGACTGCCGCGCGAGGCCTTCGACGCGCCCCGCCTGCGGCTGGGCGAGCTGTGCCCGCACCCGCTCGCGCTCGCTCAGCGGGTACCAGCCGCGGTTCACCAGCACCGCCGGTCCGCCGTCCGCGGGCAGCAGCGGCACCACCACCTCCTCGCCCTGCGTGTCGTAGCGCACGCGGCTGGTGATCGTGAGCGCGTGCTCGATATCCCAGCGGCCCTCCAGCGCCACGCGGTGGTAGTCGAGGTCGTCCGGGGGGGCGGCGCCCGCCCCGAGCTCCAGCTGGGGGGCGGCGATGCGCGTGTCGAGATCGACCTGCAGGCGCTGCTTGTACTGGAAGCGGGAGAGCTGCCAGACGCCGAGGCCGATCAGCACGGCGAAGGCCAGCGCCAGCAGCGCGTAGAGCGCTGGCGACGGCCGCTGCGCGCGCGCGCGCCGCGGCGGGCCGTCAGTCGGCGTAGCTCATCCCCGTCTCGGCGATGGTGGTGGCGGCGACACCGGGGTTCGTGTCGCCGCCGATCACTTCGCCGAAGAAGACCACGTGGTCGCCGGGCGTGGCGCGCCCGATCACGTGGCACTCGTACCACGCCGCCGCGGCGTTGAGCACGGGGGCGCCGGTCTGGTGGTAGGAAACCGGCTCGCCCTCCAGCCGCCGCTCGCCGCTGGTCGACCGCTGCGTGAACTTGAGCGCAAGGTCGTGCGACGCGGGCTGGTAGAGCGAGACCGCGAACACCCCGGTCGCCTCGATGTTGCGGCGCGTGTGCGCGCCCTCCTGGATCGCCACCGCGACCACGCACGGCTCGAAGGAGACCTGCGTGACCCAGTTCGCGGTCATGCCGTTGGGCTCGCCGTCCGCGGACTGGGAGCCGATCATCACCAGGCTGTAGACCTGCGCGTTGAGGGCACCGTTCGCGTCGTTCGCCATCCCCGCTCCCTCCGCCGGAGCCGCGTGTGTCGGCGAGTGTCCCCGGCTGTCGTAGGATCGAGCATACCGCTCACCGCGACGCACGGCGCAGGCTACCAGCGTGATCGCGCGCGGCGCGGTGGCATGGCCCGGGCATTGCCCCGTGGCACGAGGAGGCGCCGCATCCGTTGCTTTGCCGCCGTCGATCGCGGGCTCGTGCGCGCGTCTAACCAGGACGCGGCGTTCGCGCGCTGGCGCGACGGCGCGGCGGTGCTCGCGGTCGCCGACGGCATGGGCGGCCTGCCCGCTGGTGAGCGCGCGAGCGCGCTGGTGATCGCGGCGTTCGAGGGTTGGCCGCGCCCGGACGAGGCGGCCGAGGGCTGGCTGCGCGACGGCCTCGAACGCGCGCGCGTCGCGGTCGCCGCCGACGTGGCGGCGCACCCGGAGCGCGCGCGCATGGGCTCGACGGTGGTGGTGGCGGTGGTACGCGACGGCCATGCGTGGATCGCGCACGCCGGCGACAGCCGCGCCTACCGCTGGCGCGGGAGCGCGCTCGAGCCGCTGACGCAGGACCACTCGCTGGCGGGCGAGGCGGTGCGCGCGGGCCTGCTCGACGCGAGCGTGGCGCGCCATAGCCCCGGGCGCCACATGCTTACGCGCGCGATCGGCGCCCCCGATAGCACGGCCGACTTCGCGGGCCCGCTGGCGCTCGATGCGGACGCGGTGCTGCTGCTCGTCACCGACGGCGTGAGCGGCGTGCTGGACGAGCGCGAGATCGCCTCCGCGGTGGCGACGCGGCGGGGAGCGGCGATCGCGCGCGCGCTGATCGAGCGCGTGCACGCCGCGGGCGCTCCGGACAACGCTGGCATCGCGCTGCTGGACTGCCGCGAGTGAGGCGGCGCAGGCTGCCGCTCGTCGCGGCGGCGGCGGCGGCGCTGCTCACGGCGCTGCTGCTCGCCGCCTGCCGCGGCGGCGGCGCCACAACCCCGCCGGGCCCCCCGGGCCCCGCCGGGAACACGCCGCCCGCCACCGCCGTTCCGACGGCCCCCGCCATCGCGCAGCCGCCGGCCACGCCCGCCCCGATCGCGCTTGAGCCCGCGTTTGGCGGCCGGCGCTTCACGAGGCCCGTCGAGCTGGGGCCGTATCCCGGCGGCCTCGTCTTCGTCGCCGACTTGGACGGCCTCGTGCTGCTGCTCGACCGCGACGGCGCCACGCGCGGCACACTGCTCGACCTGCGGGGGACGGTGCTGCGCTCCGGTGACGAGGAGGGGCTGCTGAGCGTCGCGCTCGACCCGGACTTCGGGCGCAACGGCTTCCTCTACGCCTACTACTCGGCGGGCAGCCCGCGGCGCAGCGTGCTCGCGCGCTTCCCGGTCAGCGGCGACGTCGCGGATCGCGCTCGCGAGCTCGTGATCCTCGAGCAGCTGCAGCCGTTCGCCAACCACAACGGCGGCGCGATCCGCTTCGGGCCGGACGGCATGCTCTACCTCGGCTTCGGCGACGGCGGCAGCCAGGGCGACCCGCAGGGCAACGGGCAGAACCCCGCCACCATGCTCGGCAGCATCATCCGCATCGACGTGCGCGGCGCCTCCGCCGCGCGGCCCTACGCGCTGCCGCCCGACAACCCGCCGCTGCCGCAGCCGGGGGCTCGCGCCGAGGTCTGGGCGTATGGCTTCCGCAACCCCTGGCGCATGGCGTTCGACCCAGCGACCGGCGCGCTGTGGGTCGCCGACGTGGGGCAGACCGCCGTCGAGGAGATCGACATCGTGCGCGCCGGCGGCAACTACGGCTGGAACCGCCTCGAGGGCGACGACTGCTACTCGCCGCGCTCGGGTTGCGACCCCTCCGGCACGGTGCGGCCGGTCGCCAGCTACCGCCACAGCGAGGGCTGCTCGGTGAGCGGCGGCTGGGTCTACCGCGGCGCGCAGGTGGCAGCGATCCGCAGCGCGTACCTCTACAGTGACTACTGCTCCGGCCGCGTCTGGGCGCTGCCCGTCGACCTGCACGTCGGCCCGGTGGTGGTGGCCGAGAGCAAGCAGCGGGTTTCCGGCTTCGGCATCGACGCCGACGGCGAGCTGTACCTGCTCGTGTTCAACGCCCCGGCGCTCAAGCTGGTGTCCCTGCGCTAGCGCCGGCCCCTGGGCAGCGCATCCGGGGCAGCACACAGCGGCGCGCGATCGTACTCTGCGGCTGGGGAGGGTGGTGCCGGTGGCCGTGCCGATCTTGGTCGCGCTCTTCGCCGTCTACGCGCTCGTTGGGATGTGGCAGATGCGGCGCGCGCTGCACACCGTCGACCCCGCGGCCCGGCTGCGGGAGGCGCGACGGCTGCTGATCCTCGTCTCGGCGGGGGCGCCGCTGCTCGCCGCGTTCATCCTCGTCGCGTTCTAGGGAGGGCAGGGCGTGCAAGCGCAGCCGCGCGGCACACCGGCGCGACGCTCGTCTCCCATCGCCCCGCAGGGGAGAGGGGGCAGGGGGTGAGGGGTGCCCGCGCCGGGTCGGCGGCGGTGTGTGGTTGACCCGTCGAATCTGCGCCTCGATACTTTGCCCATACGCGCCGCGCTGTTTCTAGCTCGGCTAGGCGGCGCTGCGAGCGCCGTCGCCGCGCGCGTGCCGGGCGTCACCTCAGCCGCGACACACGCCTCCCGTCGCGCGATCGCCCCCGCGGATCCGCGCCGGGTCCTCAGCCTGGGAGAGCGACCATGACGGCCCGCACCAGCGACGAATCGCAGCCCGCGGGCGGCGCGCGCTACGAGCCCGCCGAGCTGGAGCGCGGCTGGCAGCGTCGGTGGGAGCAGGACGCCCTCTACGCCACGCCCGACCACGTCGAGGGCCGCGAGAACTGGTACGCGCTGACGATGTTCCCCTACACCTCTGGGGACTTGCACATCGGGCACTGGTTCGCGATGGCGCCCTCAGACGCCGCCGCGCGCTTCCGCCGCATGCAGGGCTACAACGTGCTCTTCCCGATGGGCTTCGACGCCTTCGGGCTGCCGGCCGAGAACGCCGCGATCCGCGGCCAGATCCACCCCCGCGACTGGACGATGGCGAACATTGAGCGCATGCGCGGACAGCTGAAGCGCATGGGCGCGATGTTCGACTGGCGTCGGGAGCTCAACACCTCGGCGCCCGACTACTACCGCTGGACTCAGTGGTGGTTCCTGCAGCTCTACCGGCAGGGGCTGGCGTATCGCGCCGAGGCGCCGGTGAACTGGTGCCCCTCCTGCAACACCACGCTGGCGAACGAGCAGGTGGTCGATGGCGCCTGCGAGCGCTGCGACACTGCCGTCGAGCAGCGCCGCATGGCGCAGTGGTTCTTCCGCATCACGCGCTACGCCGAGCAACTGCTGGGCCACGAGGGGCTGCAGTGGCCGGAGTACGTGAAGCTGATGCAGCGCAACTGGATCGGGCGCTCGGAGGGCGCCGAGGTCTCCTTCGCGCTCGAGCGCCCCGCGCCCGACGGCACCGCCGAGATCCGCGTCTTCACCACGCGCCCGGACACACTCTGCGGTGTCACCTTCATGGTGCTCGCGCCGGAGCACCCGCTTGTGGAGCAGATCACGACCGACGCCCAGCGCGCGGCGGTGCGCGCCTACGTCGAGGCGACGAAGCACGCCACCGAGATCGAGCGCCAGTCCACGGAGCGCGAGAAGAGCGGCGTCTTCACCGGCGCCTACTCTGTGAACCGCATCACCGGCGAGCGCGTGCCGGTGTGGATCGCCGACTACGCGCTGCTGACTTACGGCACCGGCGCCGTGATGGGCGTGCCCGCGCACGACCAGCGCGACTTCGAGTTCGCGCGCCGGTTCGCGCTGCCGGTGCGCGTGGTGATCGCGCCGCCGGGCTGGGATGGCGCGCCCCTGGTCGAGGCCTACCTCGGGCCAGGCGTGATGGTGCACTCGGGACGCTTCGACGGCCTGCCGAACGAGCAGGGCAAGGGCGCCATCGCGCAGTACGCCGAGCTGGAGGGCTGGGGCGGGCCGCGCATCGCCTACCGTCTGCGCGACTGGCTGATCTCGCGCCAGCGCTACTGGGGCGCGCCGATCCCGATGCTCTACTGCGAGCAGTGCGGGATCGTGCCGGTGCCGGAGCAGCAGCTCCCCGTCGAGCTGCCGTACGACGTCGAGTTCCGCCCCACGGGGCAGTCGCCGCTGGCGCTTTCGGAGCGCTTCGTGCGCACGAGCTGCCCGCAGTGCGGGCGTGCGGCCCGCCGCGAAACCGACACGCTGGACACCTTCATGTGCTCCTCGTGGTACTTCATGCGCTACGCCGATCCGCACAACCGCGAGCGCGCCGTGGGCGATCAGGCGGCGCAGAACTGGCTGCCGGTGGACCAGTACACCGGCGGCTCCGAGCACGCCACGATGCACCTGCTGTACGCGCGCTTCTTCTACAAGGCGGCGCGTGACGCTGGGCTCGTGCCCGGCGACGAGCCCTTCACACGGCTGTTCAGTCAGGGCCAGATCCTGGGCCCGGACGGGCGGCGCATGTCGAAGTCGCGTGGCAACGTCGTCGCCCCCGACGCGCAGGTGGAGCACTGGGGCGCGGATGCCTTCCGCGCCTACCTGATGTTCCTCGGCCCGTGGGAGCAGGGCGGCCCGTACGACGTGGACGGCATCGTCGGCGTCTCGCGCTGGCTACACCGCCTGTGGGCGCTGATCACGCAGCCGCCGCGCACGGTGGCGGCACCCGTTGCGGAGTCGATACACGGGCCGCTCCTCGCGCAGCCGCCGCGCCCTGTCGCGGCGGCGGTTGCGGAGTCGCCGCGCGAGCTGCGGCGCCTCGCACACCGCACGCTGCAGCGCGTGACGAGCGATCTTGAACACTTCCAGCTCAACACCATGATCGCGGCGCTGATGGAGATGACGAACGGCCTGCAGCGGCTGCGCGACGCCGGGCCCGTCGACGCGGCGGCGTGGGAGGAGGGGACGCGGCTGCTGCTGCTGATGCTGGCGCCCTCCTGTCCTCACCTGGCCGAGGAGCTGTGGGCGCAGACCGGCCGCCCGTACTCGATCCACCAGCAGCCGTGGCCGGCCGCCGACCCGGAGCTGGCACGGCGCGAGAGCGTGGAGATCGCGGTGCAGGTGAACGGCCGCACGCGCGGCCGGCTGACCGTGGCAGCCGACGCCGATGAGGCGGCGGTGCGCGCCGAGGCGTCTGGGCACCCGGCGGTGCGGGACCTGATCGCGGGCAAGACGGTCGAGCGGGTGATCTACGTTCCCGAGCGGCTGCTGAACCTCGTCGTGCGCTAGCGAGGCGAGGCCGGTCGCGCGTTCGCATCTCCGCGCTGTCGGCGGCGCCGGCGGCCGTGCTGATGGCCGCGCTGATGGCCGCGCTGTCGGCGCACGCGACCGCGTGCGCCGACATGACCGCCGTGCCGCCCACGCCCGTACCGGCGGCGGTGGAGGGCGCGAGCGTCGAGTCGTTCGTGACCGCTGACTGGCTGAAACTGGATGCGCGCCTGTTTCCGGGCCCGCAGCAGCGGCTGGTGATCCTGCTGCACATGTACGCCGCCGACCAGACGGCGTGGTTCGACTTCGCGCGCGCGCTCCAGGCCGAAGGCCGGGAAGCGGTGCTGACCTTCGACTTTCGCGGCTATGGGGCGTCGGACGGCCCGAAGGACCCGGACCGCATCGGCCTTGACGTGCGCGCGGCGATCGCCTTCGCGCGCGGGCGCGGCTATCAATCGATCGCGCTTGTCGGCGCGTCGATGGGCGGGACCGCCGCGCTCATCGACGCGCCGCAGGCGTCGGTGGCCGGGGTGCTCGCAATCTCGGCGCCCGGCCAGTTCGGTTCACTCGACGCCGAGGCGGTGGTCGCGCAGGTGCGCGTGCCGCTGGCGCTGCTCGCGTCGCGAGGCGACACGGCTGCGGCGGAGTCGCTGCAGGCGATGGGGAAGCTCGCCAACCTCGACCCCGGCTGCCTGGTGCTCTACGACGGCGCCGAGCACGGCACGACGATGCTGACCGGCGCGCACGGCGTCGAGGTGCGACGCCAGCTGCGCGCGCTGCTGGACTGGATCTGGCCGCAGTAGCGCGTCCGTGGCGCGACGGCCAGAGGGTGCGTGTCCGCCGCTGCCCCGCAGTGGTCTAGGGCAGCGGCCTAGCGCTGCTCGCCGAACGGCGGCTCGTCATCCAGGCGCGGCATCGCGAAGTCGTCGATCACGTTCGCGCCGCCGCCGCGCAGGGCTGGGCCCCGGTGCTCGCGCTGCGGGCGCGGCGGCGGCCGGCGCAGTAGGTTCTCCAGCTCCGGCTCCTGATCCCGGTCACGGACCGGGCGTTCGCTGTGCAGCGGGATCGGCGCGGCGGCGGCCCCGGTGTGCGCCGCCCGCCCGCGGGCGCCGCCGCCCGCGGGCACCAGCTCCGCTTGCTCGCGCGCCACGTCGTGCGGCCCGCGCTCGGGCAGCTCGCTGGCCGGCGCGGCGGGCGCCGCCGCCGGCTCGAGCTGCCCGAGTCCGGCCTGCACCGAGCTGGTGAACGCGCGCAACTGGCGCTCCAGCCGCCGCAGTAGCTCTGCGGCGTAGGCGTCGGCCTCGCCGAGCTGACGCTCGGCGAGCCGCCGCGAGTCGTCCAGGCGCTCCTGGATCTCGGCGTTGGCCTCCGCCACCCGTTCCTCGAGGCGGCGCTCGGCGATCGCTGCCAGCTCCTCGGCGCGGGCCCGCGCCGCCTTCGTCACCTCGTGCTGCTCCACCAGTCGCGCCGCGCGCTCCTCGGCGCGCGCCACGATCATGCGCGCCTCCTCCTCCGCGTCGCGGCGGACCTCCTCGTTGCGGTCCATGAGCTCGTGCGCCTCGCGGACCTCCTGTGGGATCACGATCCGCATCTGGTCCACGATGTCCAGCAGCAAGCGCCGGTCGATTATGGCGCGGCTGCCGATCGGCATCTTCTGCGAGCTGGCCACCAGCTCCTCCAGTCGGTCCACCAGGTGCAAGAGGTCCATGGCGCTGCCTTTCGTGCTGCTGCTACTGGCCGGTTGGTCGCTGCGGGAACTTCTCGCTGAGCGCGCGGGCGACGCTCGGGGGGACAAGGTCGCTGACGTCAAGGCCAAGGCTGGCGAGCTCGCGGATGCGAGTCGCGCTGATGAACAGGTACTCCAGCGAGGTCATGAGGAACGCCGACTCGATCTCGGGCGCCAACTTGCGGTTCATGAGCGCCTGGTCGAACTCGTCGTTGAAGTCGGTGATCGCGCGCAGGCCCTTCACCAGCACCTGTGCGCCCTCGCGCCGGGCCGCCAGCACGGTGGGGCCCTCGTACGGGATCACGCTCACGTTCGGCATGGCGGCCACCGCTTCGCGGAACAGCCGCGCCCGCTCCTCCATCGTGAACAGCGTGGTCCGGCTTTGCGCCACCGCCACCACCACGCGCTCGTAGATCGTCGCGGCACGCCGCACGATATCGAGGTGACCGTTGGTCACCGGGTCGAACCGTCCGGGGTACATCGCAGTCGTCATCCGGCATCCTCTCTCGCGTCCGTTCGGTAGACGGCGACCGCGCCGTCGCCGTGCTGGCGATCGCGCCACTTCGAACGTCCCAGTAGCGCCGCCGGCGCCTCCGCGCGCGCGGCGTGCTCCACCGCCACCAGCGCGTGCGGCGCGAGCGCGCCGTCAACGCTGCGCTCGATCTCCGCCCAGGTCGCCTCGCGTTCGTACGGCGGATCTGCGAGCACGAGCGTGTAGGCGGCGTCCGCCGGCGCACGCCAGCGCTCCACGCGGCGGTGCGTCACCGCGCCGCGCGCGGCCAGCCCAGTGCGCTCGAGGTTCTCCGCGATCACGCGGCAGGCGGCGGCGTCCGCCTCGACAAAGGTGCAGCGCCCCTCGCCGCGGGAGAGCGCCTCGATGCCCAGCGCGCCGGTCCCGGCGTAGAGATCGAGCACGGATGAGAGGTCGGCGCCGGCGGCGTCGAGCATCCCGAACAGTGCCTCGCGCAGGCGGCCGGAGGTCGGCCGTGTGCCCTCGGCGGCGGGACCGCGCAGCACGCGTCCGCGGGCGGAGCCCGCGATCACGCGCAACGTCCCGGTGCGCGCGCCCGGCACGTCAGCGGTTCCCCGTGGGCCCGGGCGCCGCCGGCTCTCCGCCACCGCCCACGCCGAGGGAGAGCCGTTGCCCGAAGAAGGCAACCCCGTCCGAGATGATCAGCGTCACGTCGAAGGTGCCGGCCTGCTGCGGTGCCCGCCACACCGCCGCGCCGCGACCGAAGTTCTCGATCACGCCATCGGAGGCGAGCCAGCGGGGCTCGAGGTAGGGGCCGTAGGGCAACTCGAGCTGCACCGTGCCGTTACTGATGAAACTGCCCACCGTCTCCCAGGTCGCCGGCAGGGCGTCGTCCTGCGCGGCGCCGGCGACTGCCACCCCGCCGAGCACGTAGCGGACGGCGAGGTCGAGCCGGAACGCGGCCGAGAAGCGGTTCTCGATCCACACCGTACGGCCGCCAGTGGCCTCGAAGGTGACACTGCGCGCGCGGTCGTCCCAGCGCAGCCCGCCGCTGCCGGAGGCGCTCTCGATGTTCACGCCGGCCAGGCTCACCGCGGCGCCGGGCGCGATCGCGCCCTGGCCGATGGCCTGCAGCGCGCTCGCCAGCGTGAGCGCGCTACGCAGCGAGAGCGCCGCGAACTTGCCGTCGGCTCGCTGCCGCGAGCGGCGGTCGAGCATGAGCCACACCCGCTCCAGGTCGGCGCCCTCCGCGGCGCGTGCGCGCAACGCGGCCTCCACCTGCTCGTAGTAGGCGCTTGGATCCGAGGGTGCGTTCAGCCAGAGCGCGGAGGCGGCGCTGGTAAGCGCGACCCAGTCGTAGGCGCCGGTGCCGTCGCCGGCGGGCGTCGGCACGCTCACCACCAGCCCCATGCCACCGGCCGTGAGCACGCTCGCGAGTTGCTGCACGAATGCGGTGAACGCCTCGCGCCGCGCCGGCGCCAGCGCGCCGTAGTCGAGGTGCACGCCGGCGGCCCCCGTGCCCTTCGCCTCCGTGACGACGGCTGCGACATGGCGCTTCGTCAACGCCGCGTCGGCCAGTATGCGGTCGACGGCCTGAGTGTCTTCCGCGTCGGTGACGGAGATGCCGAGGTAGACGGCGCCGCCGCCCTGCCGGAGCGCGGGCGCGAGCGCACCGGGGCGGACGATCACACCGCCCGCGTCCGTTGTGCCGGGCGCGGGGTAGGCGGCCTCGACGCTCACGATGCTCGCCTTGCCGGCAGCGGGATCCGGCGTCTGGCCGGGCCCTACGATCACGCCCAGCGCGCGCGTGGTGCTGACACGACGGAGCACCGCGATCGTCGACGGCACCGCGGCCACGTTGCCGCGGGCGGAGGCGCCCCCCGGCACCGACTGCGCGGTGCCAAGCCGCTGCCATTTGCCGCCGTCGTAGCTGTAGAGCAGCAAGTTGGTCGCGCGGGGGGCGGGGGCCGACAGCTTCACGGTGAGCGTCGCTGGCCCGGCAGTGGTGGCCGGCACGTCGAGGTCGTAGAGCGCGCTCGCCGCCTCCAGCCCGCTCGGCAGAACGGGCTGGAGGCGGCGAGCCCGGGCGACGATGCCGCCCGGAGCGGAATCGCTGCCGCGGTCCAAGATCGAGATCGGCGGCAGCAGCAGCACAACGATCAGCACGGCCAGCGCCGAGATCGAGGCGGTGACCCGCACCAGCCGCTGGTCGAGTTCCCTGCGCGCGCGCGCTGCCCGTGGCGGGCGCGGCGGCCGGTGCCGCCCCCCGCTGGTGTCGCGGTCGACCACGGGCGCGAAGCGCGGGAGCTCGCTGGGGTCCGGGCGGCGGCGACCGGTCTCGCGCATCACTGCTGCTCCCAGGGCGACACGGTGATCGAGAGCTGGCGACCACTGCGCAGCACCAGCAGCTCGGCGTTCGCGGGCCGCTTCAGCGCCTTCAGCAGGTTCGGCAGCGGGTGGTCGAGGTCGATCGCAGCGCCATTCACTGCCACCACGATGTCGCCGGCTCGCAGCCCGGCCGCGGCGCCGCGGCTGCTCGGCGCGGGCGCCGTCACCAGCGTGCCGAACGGCACCGGCAGCCGGTTCGCGTCCGCCAGCTCCGGGGTGATCTCGACCGACTGTTCGTCGGGGCGCTCGATGCCGATGCGCGGACGGGGGAAGCGCCCGCTCGCGATGATGCCCTCGACGGCGGGGCGCAGCGAGTTGGCGGACTGGGCGAAGGCGACGCCGCGGATCGGCCGGCCCTCCGCGTCGGCGGTCACCACCGTGGTCAGCAGCCCGATCAGCTCGCCGCTGAGGTTGAGCAGCGCGCCGCCGGAGTCGCCGTGGTTGACCGCGGCGTCGGTCTGCACGAGGTCGTCGAGGATCACGCCGGAGCGCGGCCACGAGCGGTTGAGCGCGGAGACCACGCCGACGCTCACCGAGTGCTCCACCCCGACCAGTGATCCCGCGGCGGCGATCACGGAGTCGCCGAGCCTCAGCGCCGCGGAATCACCGATGATCACGCTGCGCAGCCCCTGCGCCGTGACCTGCAACACCGCGAGATCGGTGAACGGGGCGTCGTCCGAAACCGCCACGGCGCGGCGGCGTTCGCCGGTCGCGAGCATGATCTCGATCGTCTGCGCGCCCTTGATCACGTGGTAGTTCGTGATGATGTGGCCGGCGTTGCCGACGACCACCCCGGAGCCGATGTTCTGCTGCTGCGAGGTGCGGCCGTCGGGCTCCCGCACCGGAGGCAGGTCGGCGAGTACGGTGACGATGGCGGGCAGCGCGCGCTCGATCGCAGCCTGCACGCCCCGGGCGGGCGCTGCTGGGGTACCGGCGACCGCGGTGGCGGCCGCCGGCTGGCCGCGGTCGAGGCGGCTGCCGACGAGGCCGCCGGCGCCGCCGCCGCCGAAGCTCAACAGCAGCGCGAGCCCTATGAGCAGCAGCGTCTCAGAGAAGGTGAGGCGGCGGATGGCGAACGCTCCCGGCCGGAACCTGCTCCCGGCAACCCGCCGCGCGCATTCTATCACCGCAAGCGGCTAAGCTGTCGCGGAATCGGAAGATCCGAGCAGGCGCCTGAGCCAGTTCACAGCTTGGCGCCGGACTATTGCGAGCAGGCGGGGGGCCTCTTATCATATGGAGGCAACTCGTTGCCCCTATCAACGGACTAGCCCCCAGGGCAGTCCGTTCTTTCATTCCAGGCGCCGGGAACGAGCTCCGCGACCGCGGCGGGCGCGCGACCGGGAGCAGAACGGGGACCTCGATCATGGCCGGTGCACCCATGCTGTTGACCAGGAAGGGCCTGACGAAGCTCGAGCAGGAGCTGCACGAGCTGCGCACCACCCGCCGCGCCGAGATCGCGCTCCAGATCCACGAGGCGCAAGAGCTGGGAATGGCCCAGGTCGATGGTCAGTACGAGGACGCCAAGAACCAGCAGGCGTTTCTGGAGGGGCGCATCCAGGAGATCGAGAAGACGCTCGAGCTGGCGCAGGTGATCGACGAGCGCGCCGCACGCGCTTCGAAGGACGTGCGCGTCGGCTCCACGGTCACGGTCCGCGTGCAGGGCAAGAAGAGCCAGCGCTACCAGCTGGTCGGATCGGCGGAGGCGGATCCCTCCGCGGGACGCATCAGCCACGAGTCGCCCGTGGGTCGGGCGTTGCTCGGCAAGAAGCGCGGTGACAAAGTGCAGGTGAGCGCGCCCGCCGGCACGCTGGAGCTCATCGTTACCGCCGTAGGGTAACCCGCTTCACCGCCGGGTGGACTGAGCGGGCCGCGGGAACCCCCCGGCGTTTCGCGCACCGTGCGGTGCAGCGAGGGCAGGCCGTGCGATGCCGTCAGCAGCGGAGCTCTACGCCCAGCGCCTGCGCAAGCGTGAGCAACTGCTGGCGCAGGGGGAGGCATACCCGGCGCGCGCGCTTCGCAGCCACGACGCCGCGGCCGCCGTCGCGCTGCTCGAGGCGGCGGAACGCCCTGGCGCAAGCGAGTCGCAGCCAAACGCCGAAGCGCCGGCCGTGACCGTCGCCGGGCGCGTGACCGCTCAGCGCATGATGGGGCGCGCGGCGTTCCTCGACCTGCGCGACGGCTCGGGGCGCGTGCAGTTGCACCTCAAGCGCGACGAGCTCGGTGAAGCGTTCGATCGGCTCGCGCTGGTCGACCTTGGCGACTTCCTGGAGGCCAGTGGCACGCTCTTCCGCACGCGCAGCGGCGAGCCCACGGTCGCGGTGCGCGGGTGGCGCATGCTGGCGAAGACGCTGCGCCCGCTGCCCGAGAAGTGGCACGGCGTCGGCGACGTCGAGACGCGCTACCGCCAGCGCTACCTCGACCTGGTGGCGAACGAGCGGTCGCGCGAGATCGCGCGCACGGCCTCGCGCGTGGTGTCCGCCGTGCGGCGCTTCTTCGAGGCGCGCGACTTCATGGAGGTGCAGACACCGGTGCTGCAGGAGCACGCCGGGGGCGCCGCCGCGCGGCCGTTCGTGACCCACCACCACGCGCTGGACCGCAACCTCTACCTGCGAATCGCCCTCGAGCTGCATCTCAAGCGGGTGCTGATCGGCGGCTTCGACCGCGTCTTCGAGATCGGCCGCGTGTTCCGCAACGAGGGGATCTCGACGCGGCATAACCCCGAGTTCCTGCTGCTCGAGAGCTACGAGGCCTACGTCGACTACCAGCACGTCGCGCGCATGGTGGAGGAGCTCGTGCGCTCGGTCACGCTGGAGGTGACGGGCACGCTGCGACTGGGGCACGGCGAGCGTGCGCTGGACATCGAGTCGCCGTTTCGCCACACCACCTACCGCCAGGCGCTGCTCGAGCACGCCGGCATCGACTACCGCGACTTCCCGGGGCTGGAGGCGCTGCGCGCGGTCGCCGTGGAGCGCGGCGTGCCGGTCGCGGCCGGGGCATCGTGGGACCGCGTGCTCGACCAGCTCTGGTCGACCTTCGTGGAGCCGAAGCTGCTCCAGCCGACGTTCGTCTTCGATTACCCGCTCGCGATCTCGCCGCTGGCCAAGCAGCGGCCCGACGACTCGCTGGTGGCGGAGCGCTTCGAGCTGTTCGCGATGGGCTACGAGCTCGCGAACGCCTATTCCGAGCTGAACGATCCGGTGGAGCAGCGGCGGCGCCTGCTGGAGCAGACGGCGAAGGCGACGGCGGGTGACGACGAGGTGGAGCTGGCGGACGAGGACTTCCTGCTCGCGCTGGAGCACGGGATGCCGCCTGCTGGTGGCCTCGGCATGGGCCTCGAGCGGCTGATCCAGCTGATCACCGGCGAGCACTCGATCCGCGAGGTGATCCTCTTCCCCGCGCTGCGGGAGCGCGCGGGCGGCTGATGCGGCGCATGCGCGATCAGGTGCACATCCGCGCCCCGGCGCACGCGGTGTTCGACCATCTCGCCGCGCTCGGCGGCTACGCGCGTTGGCTGCCGCCCGCCTTCCGCGGCGTCGCCGGCGACGATCGCGAGCTGGCGTTCGAGCTGGCGCTGCCGTTGCGGCGGGAGCGCGCGCAGCTCGCGATCGCGCAGCGCGAGCGGCCGGCGCACCTGCTGCTCACCGACGCGAGCGCCGGTGGGGAGGGCGCGCTCGCGGAGCTGGCGTGGGCGCTGTACGCCGAGTCTGCGGCGGAGGTGCATCTCACGCTGGAGGCGGCGTGGCGTCCGGCCGGCGGGTGGCTCGGCGCGCTGCTGGAGCCGCCGCTGTACGAGCCGCTGCGCCGCCAGGCGCTGCGCGACGCGCTCTGGCGGCTCAAGCTCGCGGTCGAGCGCGACGGCGCGCCGCCGCCGTGAGCGCCTTGCGTGTGGAGGCGGTGATCTTCGACCTCGACGGCGTGCTGGTCGACACCGAGCCGATCACGTTCCGCGTGCTGCGCGAGCTGCTGGCGCCGCAGACGATCGGGGAGCAGGAGTACGCCGCGCTCGTCGGCCTCTCCGGCGACCATACCGTGCGCTGGCTGCGCGAGCGCTACAGTCGCAGCGAGACGCACGAGGAGCTGCGGCGGCTGACCAGCGACGCGATCCATCGCGCGCTCGTCGCCTCCACCCTGGAGCCGCTGGACGGCGCGCCGGAGCTGGTGGAGGCGATCGCGGGCGGGGGGCGCGCGCTCGCCGTCGCCTCGCAGTCCTCGCCGCGCTGGGTGGAGCTGAGCCTGCGCGCGATCGGGCTGGCGGGGCGTTTCCCGGTGGTGGTGACGGCCAGCGAGGTGGCGCAGGGCAAGCCCGCGCCGGACGTCTACCTGCGCGCGGCGGAGCGGCTGGGCGTGGTGGCGGCGCGCTGCCTGGTGCTGGAGGACTCCGTGCCCGGCGTGCAGGCGGCGCGCGCCGCCGGGATGACCGTGGTGCAGCTGCGGCAGGCATCGCATGCCGCCGACCCCCAGCCCGGCACGCTGGCGGTGATCGACTCGCTGCGCGCTTTCGACCTGCGCTGGCTGGAGGGCGCGCGCGCGGGCTAGCGCGGGGCGGAGCGAGCACTGCGGCCCGGCGCGCGTTGCTGAGCGCAGCGGGCCGCTGCTACGCTCGCCCCATGGAGCGGCACTTCACGGTCAGCGGCTTCGTGTCGGACGGGGAGTGCACGGCGCTGCACTGGCACCGCATCGGCAAGTGGCTTCCGCCCGGCGGCCACATCGAGCCGGACGAGGACCCGCTGCAGGCCGTGCTGCGCGAGGTGCGCGAGGAGACCGGGATCGAGGTGGAGGTGGTGCGCACCGCTCCCGCCTTCCCGCACCGTCAGCCGCCGCAGCTCCCGCCCCCCGTCACGATCGGCGTCTACGACCTCGGCCGGGACTCGCGCGCGGATGGCCCGCACCAGCACATCGACTTCGTGTACTTCACGCGCCCGCGTATGCGCTCGGCAAAGCGCCCCGCGCTGCCCGACGGCGACGCGGCGTGGGTGTGGGTGCCTGAGGCCGCGCTGCAGGAGCATTCGCGGCTGATGCCGGCGGGCTGCGACGCGGAGCGGACGATCGAGGAGGACGTGCGGCTGCTCGCGCTGGCGTCGATCGAGGCGGTGCGCGCGGCGAACGGCGCGGGCTAGCCGTGCTCTCCCTGCAGGTGCTGCGGGAGCGCACCGACGAGGTGCGGCGCGCCTGCGCCGCGCGCGGCGTCGAGGTGCCGCTGGACCGCATCATTGCGCTCGACGGCCAGCGCCGCGCGCTGCTCCAGCAGGTGGAGACGATGCGCGCCGATCGCAACCAGGCCAGCAAGCGCATCGGCGTGGCGCGCGACGCTGCGGAGCGCCAGCGACTGATCGAGGAGCAGCGCGGCGTTGGCGGCCGCCTTGATGCGCTGGAGCAGGAGCTGGCGCAGACGCAGGCGGTGCTGGACCCGCTGCTGCTCGAGATCCCGAACCTCTTCCACCCCTCGATCCCGATCGGCGACTACGACGCCGGCGTGATCGTGGAGGAGGGCCACGGCGAGCGTGTCGAGAGCCGGCCGCCGGGGCCTCGCCCGCTCGCCGGCGAGCCGCCGGCGGAGGCGGAGCCGGGCCGGCGCCCGCACTGGGAGCTGGGTGAACAGCTCGGGATCATCGACTTCGAGCGCGGCGTGAAGGTAGCAGGGGCGCACTTCTACCTGCTGCGCGGCGCCGGGGCCCAGCTCCAGCGCGCGCTGATCGCATGGATGCTGGACGTGCACCGCGAGCAGGGCTACGAAGAGGTCTATCCGCCGGTGCTGGTGAAGTCCGAGATGCTCGTGGGCACCGGCCAGCTGCCGAAGTTCGCTAGCACGATGTTTCACGCCGAGGGCATGGACCTGTGGATGATCCCCACCGCGGAGGTCCCCGTCACCAATATGTACCGCGGCGAGATCCTGGAGGTATCGGCGCTGCCGCTGCTGCACAGCGCCTACTCGCCGTGCTTCCGTAACGAGCAGTTCAGCGCCGGCCGCGACGTGCGCGGCATCATGCGCGGCTACCAGTTCGACAAGGTGGAAATGGTGCAGTTCGTCGAGCCCGAGCGGTCATGGGACGCGCTCGAGTCGCTGCTCGCCGACGCGGTCGAGGTGGTGCGGCGGCTCGGCTTCCGCTACCGCGTGGTGCAACTGGCGAGCTCAGACCTGAGCTTCGCCTCCGCGATGACCTACGACATCGAGGTCTGGGCGCCGGGTTGCGGCGAGTGGCTCGAGGTGTCGTCCGTGTCGAACTTCCTCGACTTCCAGGCGCGGCGCGCGGGGCTGCGCTACCGCGCTGCGGATGGAACGGCGCGGTACCTGCACACGCTCAACGGCTCCGGGCTCGCGCTGCCGCGCACGGTGGCGACCCTGCTGGAGCAGTGCCAGCGTGCGGACGGCTCGGTGGAGGTGCCCGCGATGCTGCGCCCCTACCTCGGCGGACTGAGCGTGATCGAGCCCCCTTCCAAGCCGCGGCGGGGGCGCGCCGCCACGCCGGGCGCCTGAGCGAGCGGCCACTTGACGGTCACAGCACAGGCGTTCTAATCTCTACGCACTGCCGCACATACGTTCTACGGGCGTTCGCTCCGTATTCGGGCGGCAGGGAGTGGGGGCCACCGCCATGTTCTTCGTGCTCGTGCTCGGCGTGATGCTCGGCGTCGCGACCGTCGTCCTGCTCGGCCAATGGGCCGGCGAGGCGCTCGACCCGGGGGCGGAACGCTTCCAGGCGCGGCTGCCGCAGGCGGGCGTGGCCCCGCTCGGCGGGCTGGTGTTCGTGCGTTCGCGCCGGGGGCGGCGCGCGGCCTAGGACTTGCTGGGCCCGCGCCATGAGCCAGTGCGCGGACGATCTCGCCCGCAGTGACGATCTGAATGCGCGGGAAGGTTTTCGGCGTGCCATTCGAGTTGGCTCCAAGTGGCCGAGCTGCCGGATGAGTTTCGTCGCCCGGTTCTCGGCAGCCTCTCAACGCTGCGTCCAGTTGGTTCCGTCCCACTCCCAAGTGTCGCCAAGTTGACGACCTGTGCCGCCGCCGCCGAACAACACCATCACGGCGCGCGCCGCGTCGTAGGCCATGGCGGGGGCGTTGCGGGCCGGGGGCGCCGTGGACGGAGTGCGCTGCTTCCATGTGGTGCCATCCCACTCCCAGGTGTCGGTAAATCGCGGGTCCATCTGGTTACCCGTAGCGCCGCCGAAGAGCACCGTTACAACCCGGGCGGAGTCGAACGCCATGCCGAATCCCCCTCGGCCCGGAGGCGACACGGTCGCGGAGCACTGGCTCCATTGGGTGTCGCGTCGCTCCCACGTGTCCGTCGAAAAAGAGCCCCTGTTGCCACTGAAGAGCACGCTAACGCCTCGAACCGAGTCGTAGGCTAGGGGGGTGTCGGCCCGTGCCGAAGGCGAGTTGTTGGGCGGATACTTCGTCTAGTTGGTTCCGTCCCACTCCCACGTTTCATCAAAGGCGATGCGCCCGTGATCCGAGCCTCAGAACATCACGATGGCGTGCTGGGTCGCGTCGAAGGCCACGGCCGCGAAGTACCGCGCGCCTGGTGAAACCGCGGGCATGCGCTGCGTCCAACTGGTTCCGTCCCACTCCCAAGTGTCGGCGAGGAACGACGCGTCCCCGGTCCCTCCCCCGACATTCTGGCCACCGAATAGGACCATCACGCTCCGGGCCGAATCGTAGGCCAGGGCGGCCCCTGTCCGTGCAGGGGGCGAGATCGCAGGTTTGCGCTGCGTCCAGGTGGTTCCGCGTCGCTCCCAGGTATCGGTGAGGAAGGAGTCCCCCCACTGCCTCCAAATAGGACAATAACGCCCCTCGCCGAGTCATAGGCCATGGCCGTACCTACTCACGGCGACGGCGACTCGGCACCGGGCGCGCCCGATCCACTAGCGGCCGGGGTCGTCTGTTTCGGCGTCGCGGTTGGAGCCGGTGATTGCTGTGGCGTACCAGTGACGACTGGCGGGGAGTTCGTAGCCGTGGCGGTGGTGATGGCGGTAGGCGTCCGCGATGGTGCAACGGACGCGGTTGGCGCCGCGGCGGGCTGGCTGTCCTGGCTGCACGCCGCTGAAAGCAGCACCACCAGCACGGCGATTGCCGAGAGGCGCTTCATTCTCGTTTCTCTTCGTCGCGCGAAGTGAGGAACTAGAGCTCGCGGAACTAGAGCTCGCGGATCGTGAGGCCCTGCGGGTGGCGTCGCCAGGTGCGGAAGCGTGCGTGGCGGATGCCGGCCGCGCGCGCGTAGTCTCGGGCGCGGGCCGCCAGCCCTGCGGGCACGTAGATGTCGAGCGGCGCGTCCTCGCACTCTAGCCGTGCCCACACGCGCTGTGCCTGCTCGCGGGTCAGCGTCTCGCTCGTCTCGACCTGTGCGATCAGCACCGGGTAGTTGCCCGGGTAGTCGACGACCAAGATGTCCGGGAACGTCTTCTCGCCGCCGCCGCCGCGGAACTCGATCGCCATCTGCGGCTCCGGCACGTTGACGTAGGTGCGGTACGCCGGGTAGCGATCGGTCGGGAAGCCGAAGCGCTCGCGCGCGATCTGCTGGATGGTGCGCGCCAGCTCGTGACGGCGCGACTCCTCGCTGCGGCGCCAGGTCGCGCTCGCCAAGCGCCACTGCTCGTAGCGGCGCGGCCTCGAGGCGGCGAAGTTCCCGAGCTCGTGCACCTGGCTGCGCGCGAAGGACGCCAGCGATAGCAGCGCCGGTGCGAGCGCGAGCAGGACGCCCGCGTGCAACTCGATGCCGGCGATCTCCAACCACTTCGGGCCGGGGAACACCCACATCACGAAGAACGACGCCGCGAATACGGTGAGCGCCACGATCCCGATCGGCGACGGCATGCGGTGCGGCGCCGATGTCTCCTCCGCCTCCACCGCCGCGGGCATGAGCGCGGCAACGGTGGCGCTACGCGGCGCCGGGGCGGGCGGCGCAGCCGCCGCAGCGGGGGCGCCTGCGCTCGCGGCGATGGCAGGGGCAGCGGCCGGGGCGCCCGCGGGTACGCCGCCGACGCGCGCTCGCGCCGCGGCGCGGTCCGAGTACCAGAGCGCGTTGATCTCGGTGAAGTGCCGCTGGTCGGCCGGGACGTCGGCGTCGGGAAAGATCGCCGTCACGGGGCAGGCGGGCTGGCAGGCGCCGCAGTCGATGCACTCCACCGGGTCGATGTAGAGCATGCGGTCGACGCCCTCTTCGAAGTGGATGCAATCCACCGGGCAGACCTCGACGCAGGACTGGTCCGTGGTGTCGATGCACGGCTGCGTGATGACGAAGGTCATCCGGCCACTCCGTCCCGGCGGTCACGTCTTCGATGCGGATCGAGCGCGCGTCGAGCCGGCGCGATCGTAGCGGCGGGCGCCGTAGCGGTCCATCGCGCCGCGTTCGAAGCGAAGTTTGACGCGAGAATAGCGCCGCCCGTACCATGGGCGTGTGACTTTGTGTATATGGTACGCAAAGTCACGAAGCAACGCAATCTGCGCGCAGCAAGCGTCGAGGTGGCCACGTGACCGCACCCGCTGACCGCTCCCGGCAGCCCTCGGCGGACCGGCGCGTGCCTGACACGCTGCGCGTGGCGCTCGCTCAACTCGACACCACCGTCGGGGACCTCGAGGGCAACGTCGCGAAGCTGCTCCAGGCGGCCCGCCGTGCGGCGGAGGCGGGCGCCGAGCTGGTCGCGTTCCCGGAGCTGGCCGTCACCGGCTACCCGCCGGAGGACCTGCTGCTGCGTGCGGACTTCATCGAGCGGGCGGAGGCGGCGCTGCAGGAGCTCGCGGCGCGCACGGCCGGGCTGCCGCCGCTGATCGTCGGCTGCGTGCGCCTCGATCAGCAGCTGTTCAACGCCGCGGCCGTGCTGCACGACGGGCGCGTCGCCGGCTACTACTACAAGCACGAGCTGCCCAACTACGGCGTGTTCGACGAGCTGCGCTACTTCCAGCCCGGTGAGCAGGTGCCGCTGTTCACGATCGGTGGCGTGCCGGTCGGTGTCACGATCTGCGAGGACATCTGGTATCCCGGCGGCCCGGCGCGCGCGGCGGCGCTCGGCGGGGCGCTGCTGATCGTGAATCTCAACGCCTCGCCGTTCCACGCCGGCAAGAGCGGCGAGCGCGAACGCATGCTCGCGACGCGCGCCTCCGACCAGGGGGCGGTGATTGTCTACGTGAACCAGGTGGGCGGTCAGGACGAGGTGGTCTTCGACGGCAACTCGCTCGTGCTGGGGCCGGACGGGACGGTACTGGCGCGGGGAGCCTCGCTCGAGGAGGAGCTGCTGATCGTCGACGTGCCGATCGACGCCGTGATGCGCGCGCGGCTGCACGACCCGCGGCTGCGGCGTGAGCAGCGGCTCGCGCAACGCATCGAGCCGGTTGCGGTCACGGCGGCGGCCGCGATCCGGCAGCGGACGCCGCTCGCGGCAGCGCCGTTGCGCGAACCGCCCGATGCGCTCGCCGAGACCTATCGCGCGCTTGTGGTCGGGACGCGCGACTACGTGCGCAAGTGCGGCTTCGATCACGGCTTCGTCGCGCTCTCCGGCGGCATCGACTCCGCGCTCGTGGGCGCGATCGCGGTCGACGCCCTGGGCCCGCAGCACGTGACCGGCGTCTCGCTGCCGTCGCGCTACTCCTCCGAGGGCTCGATCGCCGACGCGCGTGACCTCGCGCAGCGGCTCGGCATTCACCTCGTCACGCTGCCGCTGGAGCCGGCGCACCGCGCGGTGCTCGACACGCTGGAGCGCGAGTTCGC
>SHYR01000016.1 GCA_009692705.1 Dehalococcoidia bacterium | reverse complement strand
AGATGTGGGCGCTGCGGTAGTAGCGCGACAGGTCGTTGTTGCTGACCCCGCTGACGAAGACGATGTTGCGGCGCCCGCTGCGTTGCACGGCGCGCTCATAGCGGCGCCGCGCGCGCGAGTCGGGGCCCACCACCACCAGGCGCGTTTCCGGGTTGCGCGCGTTCACCATGCCGAAGGCGCGCAGCAGGTACTTCAGCCCCTTCCGCTTCTCGGCGCGCCCGACGTAGAGGATGTTCACCATCCCGTCGTCGAACTCCGGCAGCGGCTTGATGTGCTCGTCGGCGAAGCGTTCGATATCGATGCCGTTCGGGATCACGTTGTAGAACGCTGGGAAGTAGCGCCCGACGTACTCCGCGGCCGGCGCGGAGACGGCGACCTTGCCGTCGATCTCGCGGAACCAGCGCTTGAGCAGGCGCCGGCCGTAGGCGTAGAGCCGGTTGCCGCCGTCCTTGCGCGCGTGGAAGGTGCCCACGTTGACCACCTGCGGGTTCGCCGCCCGCGAGAACCGCAGCACCTGGATCGGCAGCGACGGCATCAGCGGCTCGTGCACGTGCACGATGTCGAACTGCTCCCGCACCAGCACCTGCTTCACGCGGCGCCCCAGCGGGTTGAGCGAGAGGCGCGCCATCGAGCCGGAGACCGGGATCGGCCGCGCGTGCCCGATCACGATCACACGCTCGTCCGCCACCGGCCCGCTCGCCGGCGCGAGCACGCGCACCTGGTGCCCGCGCTGCTCGATGTGGCGCGCGAGGTGGTCGATGTGGTTGTTCACCCCGCTCGGCGTCAGCCAGTCGTAGGGCGAGACCAGCGCGATCTTCATTGCCGCACCGCCCGCACCGCCCGCGCCAGCGGCGGGCCGAGCAGCTTGCGCGGCGTGACCGCGAGCCCGCGCACCTGCTGCCGCAGCAGCCGCCAGACTCCCAGCGACCGCAGCGTGGGCGTCTCACCCGCTACCGCGGCGCTCGTGCGCTCGACGATCGCGCGGCGGAGATCCGCCGCGGTACGGCCGGCAAAGAGCGTGTGCGCCGTGCCAACCTCCTCCGGGAAGTGGGCGTCGCTGCCGCCGGTCTCCGCCAGCCCGTAGCGCTCGCGGTTCAGCCGCCGCGCCTTCGCCATCGTGACACGGCCCGCCAGCGAGGAGTTGGCGACCTCGATGCCGTCGGGCCGAGTCTCCGCGTCGTCCTGCGCCAGCAGCCGTTCGAGCGCGCGCTGCCCCACCGAGCGCGTGAGGTATGAGAACGGGTGCGGGATCACGGCCAGCCCGCCCGCGCGGTGGATCGCCGCCACGGTCTCGTCCAGCGGCCGCAGCGAGCGGATCGGCTCGTCCACCCACAGCGCCAGCAGGTGGCCGGAGCGCGTGGTGATCTCGATCCCGGTCACGAACTCGAAGCGGTAGCGCCCGCGCGCGTGCAGCTCGCGGGCGAGCAGCGCCCCGCGCACGTCGTCGTGGTCGGTGACCGCCAGCACATCGAGCTGCGTCCGCTCCTCGGCACGGCGCAGCACCTCGGCGGCGTCGGCCATCCCGTCGCCGTACGCGGTGTGCACCTGCAGGTCGGCCTGCCCCAGTCCGGGCGCGAGGCCGCCGTCGTACGGGTTCACGGCGCGGCTGGTGGAGGCGGGTGGCATGGCGTGATTGTACGCGGCGAGGCGTGCTAGCGCGGCAGCCCGCGCCACACCGGCTGCAGCGCGAACCACTGCTCCGGCGCAGCGCGGATGCCGTCTTCCAGCACGCACGCAAGCGCGAGCATCCCGGCCTCGACCTCCGCCTCGCGGCCGCCGCCGCGGGGCAGTGCCAGCGCGGGCTTGAACACGACGCGGTAGCGCGCGGTGCCGGTGCGGTACGTGAAGGTCGGCACCACCGCCGCGCCGGTGCGCAGCGCCAGCTCAACGGGCCCGCTCGGCAGTCTCGTGCGCTCCCCGAAGAACGGCACGCTGCGGCCGGCGCCCTGTAGCTCGCGGTCCGCCAGCAAGGCGACGACGCGCCCGCCGCGCAGTTGCTCGATGGTCTCGCGCACGCCGCCGCGGCCGGTGGGCACAAAGCGCGCGCCGGGGGCGTTGCGGACCTCGTGCACGAGCGCGTGCAGCCGCGGCGGTGAGAGCGGCTCGGTGAGCGCCAGCATCTCCATGCCGAGGAAGCTGGCCGCGCGAACGAGGAACTCCGGACCGCCGAGGTGCGCGGAGATCATGATCACGCCGCAGCCGCGATCGTACGCGCTGAAGAAGTGGTCGATGCCGTCCCAACACTCGACCTCGGCGAACGCGCGCTCCGGCGCCTGGTGCGGGCTGCGCGCGAAGTCCGCGTAGTAGCGGGCGGCGCTGCGCGCACAGCCGCGCGCGGCGCGGTCGACCGCCTGCGTCGAGGGCGCGACGTCGCCGCGCGTCAGCGCGTGGCGCATGTGGCCGCGGGTGACCGCGCGCAGCCGCGGCGAGGCCGCCCACGCGAGCGCGGCAGCCACGTCGGCGCCCGCGTAGAGCGTGCATACCGGCAGCCGCCCCACGACGCGCACCAGCAGCCAGATCGCGAGGAATCGCCACACAGCGCTAGCCGGCCTCGCCACCGCCGCGATCGGCCGGCCAGAGCGAGCGGAAGATGTACCACTGCTCGGGCGCTCGCCGCACCATGTCTTCCAGCGCGTGCATCGTGGCCTGCGTCAGCGCGCGTGCATCCTGCTCCCGATCGCCGCTGGGCGTGAACGCCACGACTTCCACCTCGCCGCGGTAACAGTCGCTCCACGGCCCCAGCCGCGGCGCGGTCGCGGCCACGATCGGCGCCCCCGCGCGGAGCGCGATCCGCGCCGGGCCGTCCGGCACCACGATCGTGCCGCCGAAGAACGCCACCTCCACACCCACGCCGCCGCCCGGCTGCGGCACGTCGATCAGCAGCGCCACCACGTCATCGCGCTGGAGCGCGCGCAGGATGCCGGGCCCCATGCGGTCGGCAGGGACGACCTGCATCCCCAGCCGCTCACGGGCCTGCACCACCGCGCGGTCGAGCCGTGCGTTGCCGAAGCGCTCGGCCAGCACGGAGACGGGGAGACCGTGCTCCGCCAGCGCGGCCGCCGCCACGTCCCAGTTCCCGAAGTGCAGCGTGACGAACACGATGCCGTTGCCCGCGCGTGCGGCGTCGACCAGCGGCCAACCGTCAAACTGGAAACGGCGCCGCACGTCCTGCGCCGTCATCCGCTCGAAGCGCAGGAAGTCGACCAGATAGCAGCCATAGTGCGCAAATGAGCTGCGCGCGCAGGCGCGGGCGCGCGCCGCGTCGCCGCCGGTGACATGGAGCATGTTGCGAATACAACGGCGCCGCCCACCGCGCCAGAGGTAGAACGCGGCGATGCCACCGCCGCGGCCCAGCGCGTAGCCCACGCGCTGCGGCAGCAGGCATAGCGCCCGCGCAGCGACCCGGAACGCCCAGTAGAGCGCCATCGACGTCATCTTCGCCGGCCAGCCGCGGAGCGCGTCAGCCCGCGATGAAGGCTTCGAGTTGCGCGCGCGCCACCTCATCCCGCATCTGCTGCGGCGGCGACTTCATGAAGTACGCCGAGGGCTCCAACAGCGGACCGCTGAGACCGCGGTCGAGCGCGAGCTTGGCGCAACGCACGGCGTCGATCACCACGCCCGCCGAGTTGGGGCTGTCCCAGACCTCGAGCTTGGTCTCCAGCGTCAGCGGCACGTCGCCGAAGGTGGTGCCCTCGATGCGAATGTGGCACCACTTGCGGTCCTTCAGCCACGGCACGTGGTCGGACGGGCCGACGTGCACATCGGCGTTGGGCAGCTCGTACTCGATCTGCGAGGTGACGGCGTTCGTCTTCGAGATCTTCTTCGACTCCAGCCGCTCGCGCTCCAGCATGTTCAGGAAGTCAGTGTTGCCGCCGAAGTTCAGCTGATAGGTGCGATCGATGCGCACGCCGCGGTCCTGGAAGAGGTGCGCGAGCACGCGGTGCAGGATCGTCGCGCCGACCTGCGACTTGATGTCATCGCCGATGATCGGCAGCCCCTGCGACTTAAAGCGCTCCCCCCAGTACTGCTCCCGGGCGATGAAGACCGGGATGCAGTTCACGAAGGCGCAGCCGGCCGCCAGCACCTGCTCCACGTACCACTTGGTGGCCTCCTCGGAGCCCACGGGCAGGTAGTTGATCACGACGTGGGTGTTGGTGGCCTTGAGGATCTTGGTGATGTCGGCGGTGGGGCCCGGGGCCTTCGTGATTATCTGCGCGAGGTACTTCCCGATGCCGTCGTGCGTCATCCCGCGCTGCACGGTGACGCCGATCGGCGGCACATCGGCGAACTTGATGGTGTTGTTCGGCGGAGCCACGATCGCCGTCGCCAGGTCCTTGCCGACCTTGTTCACGTCGATGTCGAACGCGGCCGTGAAGTGGATGTCGCGGATGTGGTAGCCGCCGAGCACCGGGTGCATCAGCCCCGGGATCGTGTCGCCCGCCTCGGCGTTCTTGTAGAATTCCACCCCCTGCACCAGCGACGAGGCGCAGTTGCCCACGCCGATGATCGCGACGTTCACGGGCTCGGCCATCGTCCACCTGCCTTCGGCTCGCTCGCCCACGCTCGATCCCGGCGAGGGCGTCTCCGGGGAGCGTACGGGCGGCTGCGGACGGGCGTCCAATACGGCCGCCTTTGCAATCGCATAATGTATCCTAATACATCACGACAGCATCGATACGCGAGTGGCGATATGACGACATGACAGGCGCACCGGGGGACGCCCCTTCCCGCCCGCAGCACGCCGGCCCAGAGGCCCCGGCGGCCGAAGCCCTCAACGTGCACTTCCACCAGCTCGCCGGCCTGCGCGAGCTCGCGCGCCGCGGCACGCTCACCGAGGCGGCCGCCGCGCTCCACGTCACGCAGCCCGCGCTCTCGCAATCGCTCGCGCAGCTGGAGCGCCGGGTGGGGGTGGCGCTGCTCGAGCGCGACGGCCGGCGGCGCCGCCTCACGGAGGCGGGACAGGAGCTGGCGCGCTTCGCGGAGGAGACGCTGGGGCGGGCGGCGGAGCTGCAGCGCTGGCTGCTCGCACACCGCGCCGGCGAGTCCGGCACGCTGCGCGTGGGGATGATCGACGCCGCCAGCCTCTACTTCTTGCCGGGCACGATCCGCGAGTTCCGCGCGGCCCACCCCGCCGTGCAACTGCGGCTGCTGGTCGCCGACAGCGCCGCGCTGTTGCGGCGGCTGCAAGGCTTCGAGCTTGACCTCGCGTTCGTCGTCGGTCCGGTGGAGGGCGAGTTCGAGAGCGCGGCGGTCGCCCGCGAGCCGCTGCACCTCTACGCGCCGCCCGGGGCCTCCGAGCAACCGCAGCAGGGGGCGTGGGTGCTCTATCCGGCCGGCTCGCGGACCCGCACGCTGATCGACGAGGGGCTCGAGCGTCTCGGTATGCAGCCGCAGGTGATCCTCGAGAGCTCGAACCCAGAGGTCCTGCGCCAGATGGTGAGCCTCGGCCTGTGCTGGAGCGTGCTGCCGCCGGGCGTGGCAGAGGATGGCGCCGCGCCGCTCGCCCCCTACCGCCGGGAGGCGGTGGCGGAGCGCGTGCTCGTAGGCGTCAGGCGACGCGGCGCGCCGCCCGACGAGCGGGCGGAGGCGTTCCTGGGCCTCGCGCGCCGCGCGCAGCGCTGACGGGCAGCCTGGAGGCCCTCGCGGAAACGCAAGCAGCGCCGCCCGGTGGTGGGGCGGCGCTGCTTGCGTTCTGTGGCTGAGCTGCGGCTGAGGCGCGAGTTAGGCGGCCGGGACGGCCTTCCCGATCTTGAACATCTTCGTGCCGCACACCGGACAGGTACCGGTCGTGGCCGGCTTCCCGTTCTTCATCGTGATCGGGGTCGGGGTCAGCATCGTTTGCATCGCGCGGCACTTCAGACAGTACGCTTCCATTGCTCCTCCTCGGATGACCCTGCGGATTCAAGGCTGGCGACCCCACGACGCCAGCAGCCGAAATGCCCGGGGGACAGCGCCGCGAGCGGTCCGCGTAGCTGTAGGCGCCTTCACTCGTACCTCAGGCAGGCGTGACTGTCAAACGAGCGGCTAAGACTGTGCCTCACTCACAGACGCCGAGGGAGGCGGCGCGAGCACCCGGTAGGGATGCCACGCGCCGGGGATCGCCGTAGCTTCGAACAGCGCCACAAGCTGCCCGTCGGGGCCGTATCCGCGCGCTCGCTCCCCCGCGCGGCCCGCCCGACGAATCTGGGCGGGCGCCGGCTCGAATTCCCGCCCCTGCCGCGCGTCGCCCACCGAGGCGCGGCTAAGGATCAGCGCCGGCCAGGCGGACAGCACCACATCCAGCGCCTGCAGCAGGCCCTCGCTCCCCCCTCGCGCGAGCCGCTCGACCGCCTCGTCCAGCGGCACCGCGCTCTCGATCGCGAAGCTGCCGACCGCGGTGCGCCGCAGCGCGGCGAGGTGCGCCCCGCAGCCCAGCCAGCGGCCGAGGTCGCGCGCCAGCGCGCGCATATAGAAGCCCTTGTCGCACTCCACCACCAGCGTGACCTGCGGCAGAGCGACCGCGATCACCTGCAGCGCGTGCACGACCACGCGCCGCGGCTCCAGTGCGTGCGGCTCGCCGCGGCGCGCGGCGCGGTAGGCCGGCACGCCCGCCAGCTTCACGGCGCTGAACGCCGGCGGCGTCTGCATGAACTCGCCGCGGAAGCCTTCGAGCGCGGCCGCCAGCGCCTCAGGCGTGACCCCTCGGGGGTCACGGCGCGCGACCTCCGCGCCTGCCGCGTCGTCGCTGTCGGTCTCGACGCCCAGCGCGATCACGCCCCGATAGCGCTTGCGGGCGCCGACCAGCTCGTCGATCAGCTTGGTCGCCTCCCCGACGGCGACGGGCAGTACGCCGGTGGCGATCGGGTCCAGCGTGCCGGCGTGCCCCACCCGCCGCACGCCGGTGGCGCGCCGCACCGCGCGCACGACGTCGAACGAGGTCATGCCCGCGGGCTTGTCGATGTTCAGGAAGCCGCGCAGCGGCGGCTCCGGCCTCGCGCTGCGGCTGCTGCGACCGCTCGCCGGGCTGCGACCCATGCGCCCCCTCCGCCCCTCCGACCGGGGGGGCGGCTAGGTGGCCTCCCCGTCGCGCTCGGCGGCCTCGCCGGCCTCCTCGCTCCCCGCCCCCGGGCCGGCCGCCGCGGGCGCATCGTCGGCGTCGCCCCAGAGCGCGCGGCCCTCAGCCCGGCTCACCTCGCGCATCAGGGCGGTGATGCGGGCGCCTTCGGCGATCGAATGGTCGGCGCGGAAACGCAGCCGCGGCACGCGCCGCATGCGCAGCCGCTTCACGAGCTCACGGTGCATGAACGGCTCGCTGTGCTCCAGCGCCTCGATCACCGCCTGTTCCTGCTCCACCGGGCCGACCACGCTGACGTGCACGCGCGCGTTGCTGAAGTCCTGGGCGACGTCCACGCGCGTGATCGAGAGCATCGCCTCGGCCAGCACCGGGTGCTTGACGTGGCGCAGCAGTAGCTCCGCGATCTCGGACTGCAGCAGCCCGCCGACCTGCTCCGTGCGGCGGCTCATGCGTGGCCCCTCACCGGGCGCAGCTAGCGCACCTGCTCCATGTGGTAGGCGACGATCTGGTCGCCCACCTCGAAATCGGAGAAGCCGTCGGCCATGATCCCGCACTCGTAGCCGGAGGCGACCTCGCGCACGTCGTCGTTGAAGCGCTTGAGGCTCGCGACCTTGGACTCGTGCACGACCTGGCCGCCACGCAGCACCCGGATCAGCGAGTCGCGCTTGACGTTGCCGTCCTGCACGTAGCAGCCGGCGATCGCATTGCGGCGGCCGAGGCGGAAGATGGCGCGCACCTCGACGCGGCCGTCCTCGCGCTGCTCGAACACCGGCTTCAGCAGGCCCTGCACCGCCCGCTCGACATCCTCCAGCAGCTGGTAGATCACGTCGTAGCGGCGGATCTCGACGTGCTCTGCATCCGCGAGCCGCTGCGCGCCGGGTTCGGGCTCCACGTTGAAGCCGAGGATCACGCCGTGCGAGGCCACCGCCAGGTTGACGTCGGATTCGTTGACCGTGCCCGGGGCGGCATGCACCACCTTCACGTTCACCTCGTCCACGCTCAGTTCATTGAGCGCCCGCACCAGCGGGTCGAGCGAGCCCTGCGAGTCTGTCTTGAGCACGACGTTGAAATCCGCGACCGCGCCGCGGTGGATCGCGCCGAAGAGAGAGTCCAAGGTCACGCGCGCGCGGCCGCCTCCACCGGCCTCGGCGGCGCGGCGCCGCTCGGTCGCGGTCCCGCGCGCGTCGCGGTCGCTCACGACCACCTCGAAGCGCTGCCCGGCGAGCGGCACCTCGGAGAGCCCGAGCATCACCACCGGCATCGATGGGCCGGCCTCCTTGACGCGCTTGCCGTTCTGGTCCTCCAGCGCCTTCGCGCGCCCGTGCGCCAGGCCGGAGAGCACGGCGTCGCCCTGCCGCAGCGTGCCCGTCTGCACGAGCAGCGTCGCCACCACGCCGCGGTGGCGGTCCGTGGAGGCATCGAGCACCACTCCCACAGCCGGTCGGTCGGGGTTCGCCCGCGGCGGATCGAGGTCGCTCACGAGCAGCACGCTCTCTAGCAGGTCGTCGATGCCCTGGCCCTTGAGGGCGGAGACCGCTACCAGCACGGTGTCCCCGCCGTACTCCTCGGGCACAAGGTCGAGCGCCATCAGCTGCTGCTTAGCGCGGTCCGGGTTCGCGTTGTCCACGTCGATCTTGTTCAGCGCGATCACGATCGGCACGCCGGCCGCGCGCGCGTGGTCGATCGCCTCGCGCGTCTGCGGCATGACGCCGTCGTCGGCCGCCACCACGACCACCGCCACGTCCGTCACGCGCGCGCCGCGTGCGCGCATCTCGGTGAACGCGGCGTGGCCCGGGGTGTCGATGAAGGTGACGGTCCGGCCGTCCGGAGCTGTCGCCTGGTAGGCGCCGATGCGTTGCGTGATGCCACCCGCCTCGCCCTCCGCCACGTGCGCGCGGCGGATACGGTCCAGCAGCGTGGTCTTGCCGTGGTCGACGTGTCCCAGCACGGTCACGACGGGCGAGCGCGGCTGCAGCCCCTCCGCCTCCTCCACGATGCGCAGCGATGCGCCCGGGCGCTCCGCGGTCCGCTCATCGGTCGCCTCGCCGATCGGGGCCTCCACCCGCCCCTCGTCCAGCACGAAGCCAAGATCGGAGGCGACCACGGCGGCGGTGTCGAAGTCCACCACCTGGTTGATGGTGGCCATCACGCCGTTCTTCATCAGCTCTTTGATCACCTCGATCGGCGTGGTGTGGAGCAGCCCGGCGAGGTCTTTGACTATGATCGCCTGCGGGATGTGTACCCGGCGCTCGGATTCCGGAGCCCGTGTCATCGCTCTCCCCCTCCGCCGCTGCTCGCGGCCTCCAGCGTGGCGGCGTATGCCTTCAGCGTCGCGCGCTGGTCTGTCGACAACTCGGCACGCAGCGCGCGCCCCAGCGCGCCGGTGCTCAGCGCGCGCTCCCAGCATGCCCGCGTCGCGCAGAGGTAGGCGCCACGCCCCGCCTCGCGGCCTTGCGCGTCCACGCGCGCCGCTCCGTCGGGGCCGCGCACCAGCCGGATCAGCGCCCGCTTCGCGCGCGCCGTGCGGCAGGCGATGCAGCTGCGCTGCGGGACGTGCCGTTCGGGACGCTGGGCCACGGTCGTCGCCGCCCTCGCTCGCTACTCATCTGCGGATTCAGCGTCGGCCGTGTCGGCCGTGTCGGCCGCGGCGGGCGCGTCGTCAGCGTTCAGCTCGTTGAGACCTTCTTCGATCTCTTCCTCGTCCACCTCGAAGCGCCGGCTCTGGCGCCTCGGCAGCGGCACCGGCGTGCGCTCCACGGGCACAGGACCGCGCCGCCCACCACGGCGCCCGCGCCGGAGGGCGGCGCCACCGCGCGCCCGCCCCTGCGGGTCGTCGTCGAGGTCACGGTCGACGCGCAGGTCCTCCGCAAACCGCAGGCCGCCGCTCTCGGGGCGCACTGGTGCTTGCGGCGCGGCGCCCACGGGCTCCCGCTCGGCGGTCGCGGTCTCCTCGATCTCGGCCAGCCCCACGAGCGCCTCCTGCTCGGGCGTGAGCGCGGGCTCCTGCAGGCGCGCGGCGGGGGCCAAGCGCGGCCGCTCGCCGGGCAGGCCCGGGCGCGTGTAGTCCGCCTGCGAGGGCGCGACCGGCGCGCGCTCCGGCAGCGTGGGCAGGCCGGGGCGCTCCGCCAGCGGGATCGCGGCCATGTTCGGCTCCGGCGGCGGATAGAGGTCGCCGCCCGCGCGCATGATCGTGGTCTCGGCCTGAATGTCGATGCGCCGGCCCGTGAGCCGCGCGGCGAGCCGCGCGTTCTGGCCTTCTTTGCCAATCGCGAGGCTGAGCTGCTTCTCCGGCACAGCGATGAACGCGGTGTTCGTCGCGGCGTCGATGCGGATCGAGACCACCTCGGCGGGGCTGAGCGCGTTCGCCACGAACGCGGCCTCGTTGGGGTCCCAGCGGATGAGGTCCACGCGCTCGCCGCCGAGCTCGTTCACGATGTTCTGGATGCGCGACCCGCGCACGCCCACCGCGCTGCCGATCGGATCGATGCCGTTCTGGCGCGAGATCACCGCCACCTTCGCGCGGTACCCGGGGTCGCGCGCCACGCCCATGATCTCCACCACCCCGCGCGCGATCTCCGGCACCTCCAGCTCGAACAGCCGCCGCAGCAGGTCGGGGTGCGAGCGCGAGACGATGACCTGCGGGCCCTTCGAGGCGCGGTAGACCTCCTTGACGTAGACGCGCAGCCGCTGGCCCACGCGATAGTGCTCCGGGCGCACCTGCTCCGAGCTGGGCAGCAGCGCCTCCGTGCGGCCGAGGTCGATGATCACCTGCCGGGTGGGGCCCTCGACGCGCAACACCGTGCCGGAGACGAGTTCGCCTTCCTTGCCGGTGTACTCACCGAAGACCGACTCGCGCTCCGCCTCGCGCAGTCGCTGAAGCACGACCTGCTTCGCGGTCTGCGCGGCGATGCGGCCGGTCTGGGGGGTCTGGAGCACCGCCTCCCTGATCGACTCCCCGACCTTCGCGTCTGCGAAGCCCATCGTAGCGGCGCGCTGCGGCGAGACCTGTATCTCGTCGTCCTCGATCTCGTCGTCGTTCATCACCTCGTAGCGGCGCCAGACCTGGATGCCGCCGCTGCGCGCATCGATCTTGACCTCGAGCTCCGCGTACTGGAGCTCGTCCTTCTTCAGCGCGGAGGCCATCGCGGCCTCGACGGCCTCGAGCACCGTGCCGGCCTCGAGGTTCTTCTCGGCGGAGAGTTGGGCGATGGCGGTCGCGAAGTCGTTCGTCATGGTTCGTCGCTGGTCCTGCTGTGCGCTCCAACCGGCCCTGCCGGTGCTAGTGGTGCCAACCGTGCTACCCGTCGCCTCCGGCGTCCGGCAGGCGGCCTCCACCGAGGCTCTAACAAAAAGACGTGGGCTGGGCCCACGTCTCACGGGTGGAGGCGAGTGGTGCGGTCCCATGCTAGCATGCCGCGGCCAGATTGCTCAAGGAATCGCGCAGGAATCCACAGCCTGGTGCAGGCAGCCCCGCCGAGCGCCTCAGGCGCCCTCCGCCGCCCGCTCGGCGGTTGGGCGCAGCGCGTCGAGCGCGGCCGCGCGCAGCGCGAACAGCCGCGCCACCGCCTCGGCGCGCGGCGCCGGCTGCGACGCTGCGGCGTCGCGCGGCTGCAGTTCCACCACGCCCGCCTTGCGGTTGCGCGCCGAGACCGTGGCGCGCAGCGGCACGCCGATCAGCTCGGCGTCGTTGAACTTCACCCCCGGCGACTCCTCGCGGTCGTCGAACAGCACCGCGAGCCCGGCGGCAGTCGCCTCCGCGTACAGCGCCTCGGCATCCGCCGACACCTCCGCGTCGCGCCCGATGCCGAGCGCCACGAGCTGCACGTCGAACGGCGCCACCGAGGCGGGCCAGCGGATGCCGCGCTCGTCGTGGTGCGCCTCCACGGCGGCGGTGACGATGCGGTCGACGCCGATGCCGTAGCAGCCCATCACCGGCACGCGGCGCTTGCCGTCCCGATCCAGCACCGCGACCCCGAACGGCTCGGAGTAGGTGACGCCGAGGCGGAAGACGTGCCCCATCTCGATCGCGCGCCGCAGCCCCAGCGTGCCCTGCCCGCAGCGCGCGCAGCGGTCGCCCTCCGACGCCAGCGCGATGTCCGCCACGATGTCGGCGCTCCAGTCGCGGCCGAAGTTGAGGTTGCGCACGTGCACGCCCTCGCGGTTTGCGCCCGCGACCAGGTTCGGCGAGTCCGGCAGCGAGCTATCGGCGACGATCTTCAGCCGCCCCGCGAAGCCGGCCGGCGAGGCGTAGCCGCCGACGATGCCGAGCGCCGCCAGCTCGGCGTCGCTCAGCGGCGCGAGGTCGCGGCCGCCGAGCGCATTCGAGAGCTTGACTTCGTTCACCTGCAGCTCGCCGCGCACCACCACGAACAGCAGCTCGCCGGGCGCGCGCTCGCCCGCGCCGCGCTCGCGCGCGCTGTAGAACACCGCCTTCGCGGTGCGCTCCGACGGCACGCCGAGCAGCTTCGAGAGCCCCTCGATGCTGGTCACGCCCGGGGTCATCACCTCCTCCAGCGGCAGTGGCGCTTCCGGCGGCGCGGGGCGGCGCACGAACTCCGCCTTCTCGGTGTTCGCGGCGTAGTCGCAGAGGTCACAGACGACCACGGTGTCCTCGCCAACCGCGGTCAGGAAGACGAACTCCTGCGAGCCCTTGCCGCCGATCGCGCCGGAATCGGCCTCGACGGCGATCGTGGGCACGCCGCAGCGGGCGAAGATGCGCTGGTAGGCGCGGAACATCGCCGCGTACGAGACATCCAGCCCCGCCTCGTCGAGGTCGAAGGAGTAAGCGTCCTTCATCGTGAACTCGCGCAGGCGCTGCAGCCCGCCGCGCGGCCGCGCCTCGTCGCGAAACTTGGTCTGGATCTGGTACAGCGTGGCCGGGAGGTCTCGATACGACCGCGCGTGCTGCGCGAAGAGGGTGGTGATCACCTCCTCGTGGGTGGGACCCAGCACCAGCGCGCGCTCGCGGCGGTCGAGGAGGCGGAACAGCACGTCGTCCATCGAGCGGTCGCGGCCGCTGCGCTCCCACAGCTCGCGGGGGTGGAGCGCCGGCATCAGCACCTCCTGCGCACCGGCGGCGTCCATCTCCTCGCGCACGATCTGCTCCACCTTGCGGCGGACGCGCAGGCCAAGCGGCATATAGGTGTAGCCGCCGGCCATCAGCTGGTCGATGCAGCCCGCGCGCAGCAGCAGCAGGTGGCCGGGCGTCTCAGCGTCGGCGGGCGTCTCGCGCAGCGTGTGACCGAACAGCCTCGACATCCTCATGGCGCGAGTCTAGATGCGGGGGAGAGGGAGGGGCAAACTGGGGCGGGCAGCTATTTCGCCAGGAGCACCACAATACCGCCTGGCGATCTTCGACCACGCGCCGGCACGCCAAGTACGAGGCCAACCTCGACCGTAAGACCGTCCCGGCGAGGGCCGACTCAAGGCCCGCCGGCCGGGCCAGCCCCACCTTCCGCGGCTCAGGTAGATCCCATGCCGGGATGCCGTGCGCATCCGGCGGGCGACACGCTTGCGCCTACAGCACACACCGCGTCCCAGCCGTAGCCCATGCTCACCACACCCCCGCCGCCCGCAGCACGTCGAGGGCGCGCGCGAGGTCGGCGGCGGGCTCGTGCTGGTCGATCTCGAGCGTGATCGCCGCGCCCGCGGGGATGTGCGCGGCGAGCGCGCGGAAGTCGAGGTCGCCGTTGCCGGGGGCGCGGTGATCTACAAGCCCGCGCACGTCGTGCACGTGCAGCCCGACGAGGCGCGGGCCAACCTGCCGCCACCAGTCCTCCAGCGGCACCAGCCCGAGGCGATGCAACACCTCGCTGTGGCCGCTGTCGTGCCAGTAGCCCGCGACCTGCGGCGCGTAGGGCGCGAGCAGCTCGGCCGCCTCGGCGGGCAACGGGATGTGGTGGTACTCCAGCCGCGACTCGAGGCCGATCGTCACGCCCGCGGCCTCGGCGGCGGGCGCGAGCGTGTGCAGCGTGCTCGCCGCCTGCGCCAGCGCGCGCGGGGCGAGGCGGGCGCGCTCGCGCCGCGCGTCGTCGATCGCCTGCTGCCACGGCTCGCCGGAGCGTTGCCCGGCGGCGTACAGCTCGCGCAGCCGCGTCTCCGCCGCGAAGGGTGCGCCGCCGATCTGCCCGAGGTGGACGACGACGAAGCGCGCCCCCGCCCGCCGCGCAAGGTCGAACGAGCGCGCGGTGTAGCCGATGGCGGCGGTGCGCTCCGCCGCGTCGTCGGAGGCGAGGTTGAGGACGCGGTTGGGGCCGAGCCGCGGGTGATCTTCGAGCGGCGCGGGCGCGTGCACGGAGGCGACGGGCAGCACGCTGCAGGCCAGCAGTTCGGCGGCCTGCCGGCGGTCCATCGAGTGGTTGATCTCCACGGCGCCGTAGCCGGCCTCGGCGGCGAGTCGTGCGAAGGCCGCCAGGTCGCGCTCGTAGGGCGGCTGCACCGCCCACATCGTGCTGAGCGCCACCGGCGGGCGCTGCGCGGGGTTCGCCATCGCGCAGCGCGGGGCTAGCGCGCGCCGGCGCGCTGCTGCGCGATCAGCTCGTCGAGAGCGACGCGCAGGCGGTCGAGCACGCGGTCGTATGGGAAGGCGCCCAGCAGCTCGCTGCCGCGCTTGAGGTTGACGGCGGCGGGGCCGCACCACAGGCCGAGGTCGGCGCCGTCGGTCTCGCCGGGACCGTTCACGCGGCAGCCCATGACGGCGATGGTGATGTCGTAGTCCCGCGCGTAGGCAGCCACCTGCTTGACCTGCTGCGCCAACTCCACGAAGGCCTCGTTCTCCACGCGTGAGCAGGAGGGACAGGAAATGATGTTGAGCCCGTGGTCGAACCAGTCGGGCACGGAGCGGAAGCGGCCGTGCGCGATGTCGTCGATGATCTCGCGCGCGGCGGCGATCTCCTCGCCCTTGCGCTCGAAGGGCACGGTGAGCGAGACGCGCACGGTGTCGCCGACGCCCTGCCCGAGCAGTTGCTCGAAGGCGATGCGCGTCTTGATCACGCCCTCGGGGGGCATCCCCGCCTCCGTCACGCCGAGGTGCAGCGGCACGTCCGGGCGCTGCGCGGCGAAGCGGCGGTTGGCGTCCACCACCTTGCGCCAGTCCGAGTCCTTGAGCGAGACCACGTAGCGCGTGAAGCCGAGCCCGTCGAGCAGCGCACAATGCTCGAGCGCGCTCGCCACCATCGCGCCCACGTCGTCCTCGCCGTGCGCGGCGCTCTGCTCGGGGTCCACGGAGCCGCAGTTCACGCCCACGCGCAGCGCGCAGTCGTGCGCGGCTGCCGCCTCGGCGATCAAGGCCACCTTCTCGCGCACCGGCTTCTCGCGCTCGTGATGGTAGAGGTGGCCGGGGTTGTAGCGGATCTTGTCGACGTGCGGCGCCACCAGCACGGCGAGGCGATAGTTCTCCTGCAGGTCGACCGAGAGCGTAGCGGTCGTGCGGCGGCGGATCTCGGCCAGCGCCTCGGCGTCGCGACGGGAGTCGACGGCGATGCGCACGAGGTCGGCGCCGGCGGCCTGGAGCAGGTTCACCTGCCGCACGGTCGCCTCGACATCCTGCGTGCGGGTGGCGGCCATCGACTGCACGGCGATCGGCGCGCCGCCGCCGATCGTGACGGCGCCGACGGGGACGGCGCGGGTGCGGTTGCGCGGCATCGCTGCCCCTCCCGAGGCGGATCGCTGGAAGCTGGGGGATCGTACCGCTCGCGCGCCGCGCGGTCAGCGGCCAGCGGTGCGGCAGCAGGCCCTAGCGGAACATAACCTAGCGGAACATTGAGTCGCCGCTGACGATGCGGCTGACGTCGCCGAAGGTGACCACCACCGCCAGCACGATGAACAGCACCAGCCCCACTAGGTGCACGAGCGCCTCCCGCTCGGGGGCCACACGCTTGCCGCGCCGCACGACCTCGAGCAGCAGGAAGACGAGGCGCCCGCCGTCGAGCGCCGGCAGCGGCAGCAGGTTGATGATGCCGAGGTTGATGGAGAGCAGCGCCGCCAGCTCGAACAGCGGCGGGACGCCGCCCGCGCGCGCCACCTCGCCCGTGGTCTGGGCGATGCCGACCGGACCGGCGAACTGCGGCCCGGCGCCGCCCCTGAACCAGCCGATGATCTCGTTGCGCGCGAGGATCATCGTGTCCGCGGTGGCGCGCAGCCCGAGCGGGAGCGAGCGCCACGGCGGCTCCGCGACGGTCTCGGTGAAGGGGTACTGCGCGCCGATCACGATGCCGGTCGGCCCCTGCCCGTCGGGCGCCGACCAGCGTGGCACCACGCTGACCGTGACGAATTCGCCGCCGCGCTTCACCATGACGTCGATCGTCTTGCCGAGGTTAAGGCGCACCAGCCGCCCCGCCGCCGCCACGTTCTTCGCGTCGCGCCCGCCGATCTCGTAGATCACGTCGCCCTGCATCAACCCCGCCGCCGCCGCCGGGGAGCCGGCATCGACGGAGCTGATCGCCGCGCGGCCGATCGCCTCCTCATGCGGGAGCGAGAACGCGATCGCGAACAGCAGCACCGGCAGCACGAGGTTCACCACCGCGCCGGACGACAGCACGATGAAGCGCTGCCACCGCGGCTTGCGCGCCAGCGAGCGCTGGTCGCGCGGGTCTTCCTCCCCCAGCAGCCGCACGAAGCCGCCGAGCGGCAGCCAGTTGATCGTGTACTCGGTCTCGCCGAGGCGCTTGCCACACAGGCGCGGCGGGAACCCGAGCCCGAACTCCTGCACGCAGACGCCGAAGAGCTTGGCGGTGACGAAGTGCGCGAGTTCGTGCGCGACGATCAGCACCACCAGTATCACCATGAAGATCAGCGCCGCGCTCACCGCGTCGCTCGCCAGCACGTAGGCGACCAGCAGCGCGCTCGCCACCGCGAGCGCGGTCGCCGCGTGCTGCCAGCGCGGCCGCGGTCGCGCGGCGCCCGTGTCGGCGGGCGGCGTGGGCGGCGTGGGCGGCGTCGTCATCGCACGCCCGCGGCGACCGCGGCCTCGACGAAGTCGCGCCCCCACTGCTCGGCGGCCAACAGCTCCTCGAGCGTGGGGTCGGTGCGCGAGCGATGGGCGTCCAGTGCGCGCTCCAGCAGCTTCGCGATGTCGGTGAAGCGGCAGCGGCCGGCGAGGAAGTGCTCGACCGCGGCCTCGTCCGCGCCGGAGAGCATCGCCGCGTAGCTGCCATCGCGGCGGCCGGCCTCGAGCGTGAGCGCGAGCGCGGGGAAGCGCGCGACATCCACCGGCCCGAAGTGCAACGCGCCGCGCGCGGCGAGATCGAGCGGCGGCGCCAGCTCGACGGGCACGCGCTCCGGGTACGTCAGCGCGCACTGGATCGGCAGCCGCATGTCCGGCTCGCCGAGTTGCGCCTTCACGGAGCCGTCGACGAACGTCACCAGCGAGTGCACCACGCTCTCACGGTGCTGGACCACGTCGATGCGGCCGAGCGGGATGTCGAACAACCAGCGCGCCTCGATCGCCTCCAGGCCCTTGTTGAAGAGCGTGGCGCTGTCCACGGTGATCTTGGGGCCCATCACCCACGTCGGGTGCGCCAGCGCCTGCTCCGGCGTGACCCGCTCCAGCGCGTCGAGGTCGTAATCGCGGAAGGCGCCGCCGGAAGCCGTGAGCGTGAGCCGCGCGATCGCCTCGGGCGCCTCCCCCCAGATGCACTGCCAGATCGCGGAGTGCTCCGAGTCCACCGGCCGCAGCTCGCCGCCCGCCGCGAGCTCGGCGCGCACCGCGTGCCCGCCGACGACCAGCACCTCCTTGTTCGCCAGCGCCACCGCCTTGCCGGCGCGCAGCGCGGCGAGCGTCGGCGCCAGCCCCGCCTTGCCGCTCGTCGCCACCAGCACGACGTCGACATCCGGGCGCGCGACGATCTGCTCCATCGGCAGCCAGCGCCCCGTGCCGAAGTCGGCGGCGAGCTGCCTGGACTCGTGGCCGGGGCGCGCCCACGCGACATCGGGCGCGAACTCTGCGAGTTGCCCGCGCAACAACCCAACGTTCGCACCGGCCGCGAGGGCGACGACGTGAAAACGGCCCGGCAGGGCCCGGACCACGTCAAGCGCCTGCCGGCCCACGGACCCCGTCGATCCGAGGATCGCGAGCCCGATCACGTTCCGAGCCATCGTACGAGCCAGTATAAGGCCGGGCCGGTGAACAGCAGCGAATCGAGCCGGTCGAGCAGGCCGCCGTGCCCCGGCAGCAGCCCAGACATATCCTTCACGCCGATGCGCCGCTTGAGCGCGGACTCCAGCAGGTCGCCAGCGATGGCCGCCACGGGCAGCGTGGCGGCGGCGAGCGCGGCGAGCGCTGGCGGCGGCCCGACGCGCAGCAGCGCGATCGCGGCCAGCACCCCCGCGGCCCCGCCCGCAACCCCACCGGCCGTGCCCTCCCACGTCTTGCCGGGCGAGATCTTCGGCGCCATCGGACGCCGCCCGAGCCACCGCCCGATGGCGTACGCGGCGGTATCCGTGGCGAAGGTGCCGGCGAACGCGACGGCGACCCAGCGCTGCGCGTCCGCCGGGACGTTGCGCAGCAGCAGCCAGTGCCCGCCCAGTACGCCCGCGTACAGCACGGCGAGCACCCACCACCCGCCCGCCGCGCTGCGCGGCACGCCCCCGGGCCGCAGCAACAGCCAGAGCGCGAGCGCGAGCGCCGGCAGCAGCGACCAGAGCGGGAGCGCCTGTGTCGAGCGCGCCGCGACCGCGATCAGGGCCGCGGCCGCCGCGGCGGTGATCGCCGCCGTGCGGCCGCCCTGCGGCGCAGCGGCCCTCATCAACTCGCCTGCGGCGGCGGCGAGCACGAGCGCTACGACGACGTTGAAGAACGGCTCCGGCGCGGCGATCAGCGCCGCCAGCAGCGGCAGCCAGACCGCAGCGACCGCGAGGCGCGCGCGCAGCACGCGCGAAGCCGCGCTAGCCGTCCGCGCCCGGACCGGGGGAGACCAGTCCGAAGCGCCGGCGGCGCCGGCTGAACTCGATCAGCGCGGCATCCACCTCAGCCGCACCGAAGTCGGGCCACAGTGCGCCGGAGAAGTAGTACTCGGAGTACGCGGACTGCCAGACCAGGAAGTTGGAGATGCGGTGCTCGGCGCCGGTGCGGATCAGCAGGTCGGGGTCGCAGCTGCCGGCCGTGGCGAGGCGCGACGCGATCGCCTCTTCCGTCACGTCCTCGGCGCGCACGCCCTCGCCCACCAGCCGGCGCACCGCGCTCACGATGTCGGCGCGACCGCCGTAGTTGAACGCGATGTTGAGCAGGATGCGGCGGTTGCCGGCGGTGCGCTCCACCGCCTCCTCCACGCGATGCCGCAGGCCGCGCGGCAGTCCGTCGGGGTCACCGATGTGCTCGATGCGCACGCCGCTCGCATCGAGCTCCTCCAGGTGGCGGTCGATGAACTCGCTGCCGAGCCGCATGATCGCGCGCACCTCGGACTGCGGGCGGCCCCAGTTCTCGGTCGAGAACGCGAACAGCGTCAGCGTGTTCACGCCGTGCTCGGCGAAGCGTTCGACCACGGTGCGGATGTTGCGCGCCCCGGCGCGGTGCCCCTCGCTGCGCGAAAGCCCGCGTAGCCGCGCCCAGCGGCCGTTGCCGTCCATGATCACCGCGACGTGCCGCGGCAGCGGATCGATGCGCGGCAACGGCAGCTCGGAGCTGCGCTTCGCTACCACCATCGCGGCACTCTGCGGGGGCGCGGGCGGCGCTGCGCTCGAATGCGCCCCGGCGACGGGCGGGTGCTAGACCGCAAGGAGCTCGCGCTCCTTCCGCGCGCCCATGTCATCGAGCTTCGCAATGTGGGCAGTGGCGAGCTTCTCCACGCTGGCCTGCGCGCCGTGCTCTTCGTCCTCCGAGATCTCGTGCTCGCGCAGCGACTTGCGCAACTCGTCGATGGCGTGGCGGCGGCCGTTGCGCACCGCCACGCGCGCCTCCTCCGTCCGCGAGTGCAGTTGCTTCACCAGGTCGCGGCGGCGCTGCTCGGTCAGCGGCGGGATCGGCAACCGGATGATCGCGCCGTCGCTCGACGGGTTGATGCCCAGGTCGCTGGTCTGGATCGCCTTGATGATCGAGTCCACGGTGCCGCGGTCCCACGGCTGAATGGTGATCAACTGCGCTTCCGGCGCGGCGAGGGTCGCGAGCTGGTTGAGCGCCATCGTCTGGCCGTAGTGCTTCACGGGCAGGTGCTCGACGAGCGCCGTGGAGGCACGCCCGGTGCGCAGGGTTGCGAGGTCGCGCTGGTACGCCTCGAGCGCCTTGTCCATGCGGTCCTCGGCCTCGAGCAGGATCTCATCGGTCATGGGCACCCTCCCGCGGGCGCACGGGCGCCGGCGAGCGCACCGCCCGCGATCGCCACGATACCGCGCCGCGGCGCTCGCAAGAAGCGGCGCCCCGTGGCGGGCCGCCCCTGCTACGTGCCCAGCTCGAAGCGCGCGAAGTGGGAGATCCGGACGTGCTCCCCGGTCTGGGCGCTCACGTCCTGGATCAGGTCTCGGATCGTGCGGGAGGCGTCCTTGATGAACGCCTGCGTGAGCAGCGCGTGCTGCTCCTTCTCACCGTCCAGCGCCTCCGGCACGTCCTCGGGCAAGAGCGAGGCCGGGTTCATTGCCGCCACCTGCATCGCGACGTCGCGCGCCAGCTGGCGGAACGCGTCCGTGCGCGCTACGAAGTCGGTCTCGCAGTTCACCTCGACGAGGGCGCCGATGCGCCCCTCGCCGTGGATGTACGCCTCCACCACTCCCTGGCTGGTGGCGCGCTGCGAGCGCTTGGAGGCGGCGGCGATCCCGCGCTCGCGCAGCAGCGAGCGCGCGCGGTCGAAGTCGCCCGCCGCCTCCTCAAGCGCACGCTTGGCGTCCATGACGCCGGCGCCGGTCTCTTCGCGCAGGCGCCTCACATCGGCGGTGGTGACCATCAGGAACTCCTTCGCACGTTGAGGGGGGCGGCCCGGGGCTACCGGAGCCGGATGCCGCGTGCGACCGGGGCTAGTCGCCCTCGACCGCGGCGGCGGCGGCCGGCACGGCGGCCTGCCGTGCCTGGAACTGCTGCTCGACCTCGCCGTAGGCCAGCCCCTCCAGGATGGCGTCGGTGACACGGCCGGTGACCAGCCGGATCGCCCGGATCGCGTCATCGTTGGACGGGATCGGGAAGTCGATCAGGTCCGGGTCCGCGTTGGTGTCGCACATCGCGGCGATCGGGATGTGCAAGCGGTTCGCCTCGCTGACCGCGATCGTGTCCATGGTGGGGTCGATCAGAAACAGCGCACCGGGCAGGCGGCTGAGGTTGCGCAGCCCGCCGAACGCACGCTGGATGTGGGTGTACTCGCGCTGCAGCTCGACACGCTCGCGCTTGCTGAGCGGCGAGTCCTCGATCGCTGCGACGCGCGCCTCCAGATCCTTGAGATAGGCGATGCGCCGCGTGACCGTGCTCCAGTTGGTGAGCGTCCCGCCGAGCCAGCGCGAGTTCACGTACGGCATGCCACAGCGCTCCGCCTCGGACCGCACGATGTCGTGCGCCTGCCGCTTCGTGCCGACGAAGAGCACGCTTTGGCCCTCCGAGGCCACCTCGCGCAGCTTCTCGAGCGCGGCGTCCAGACGCCCAACCGTCTGCGCCAGGTCCAGGATATGGATGCCGTTGCGCTCGCCGAAGATGAACCGCCGCATGTGCGGGTTCCACCGGCGCGTCTGGTGCCCGAAGTGGACACCGGCCTCCAGCATCTGCCTCATCGTGCCAGCGTCAGCCACTCGATGCTCCTTCGTCGGTCCGGCACCCGCGGTCGAGCGCCGCCAACTCGCGGCCGCAGTGGCGCGAGCACAGGCGGCAGGGCGTCCACCAATACGCGTTGGGCGGCGTCGCGCCGCAGCGATGAGTATACGGGCGCCCGGGCAGGCGGGCCAGCGCTCCGGCGCAGGCGTTTGTCTAACCGCGCGGGCGCGCCTACACTCGTTGTGCGCTGCTTCGCGCGCGCATCCGCGCCGGATTGCGGTTGCGGTGCCATGAATCTCGGCCCCAAGATGCGTATTCGGGAGGCAGCCACGCCGCTCTACACCTACCGCTGCGAGCAGGGCCACCGCTACGAGAAGCGCGAACCCTTCGGCGCCCCCGCCGAGCAGCGCTGCCAGCGCTGCGACCGCCTCGCGCGGCGCGTGTTCGTGCCCCCGGCGATCTCCTTCAAGGGCTCGGGCTGGTACAAGACCGACTCCCGCGGCTCCGAGACCTCCTCCGCCGCCCAGCGCAAGAGCAAGAGCGAATCCGACAGCGCCGACTCGACGAAGGCCCGCACGGCAGCGAAGGCGAAGCCGGGCGACGGGTCGAGCAACGGCGGCGGGGACTCCGCGAAGGCGCGTCCACCAGCGAAGGGCGCCGGCAAGACGAGCGCGAAAGCCGCCGAGTAGCGCCCGCGGACGCGAGAGCGAGGCCGGGCGTGCGCGCGGTGCTGCAGCGGGTCACGAGCGCGCTGGTAGAGGTCGACAGCGCCGGCGTCGGCGCGATCGGCCCTGGCCTGCTCGTTTACGTCGGCGTGGCGCGCGCGGACGGCGAAGATGACGCGCGCTGGCTCGCCGGCCGCATCGCCGGGCTGCGGCTCTTCCCGGACGGCGAGGGGCGCTTCGAGCGCTCGCTGCTCGATCACGGCGGCGCGGCGCTGGTGGTCTCCCAGTTCACGCTGCTCGCCGACACCCGCCGCGGCCGCCGCCCCTCCTTCCTCGACGCCGCGCCGCCACAGGCCGCCGAACCGCTGATCGAGCGTCTGGCCGCGGAGCTGCGCGCGCGCGGCGTGCCCGTCGAGAACGGGCGCTTCGGCGCGCACATGCGCGTGCAGAGCGAGAACGACGGGCCCGTGACGATCCAGCTCGACAGCGCCGACCGCGAGCGCCCGCGCCGCCTCGCGCGCTAGCCCCCGCGGGCGGGCGCCGACACGAACAGCGAAACGCCGGTGGCCACCGCGTCCTGCAGGCGGTCGGCGGTGAGCTGCGCGTTCGCGTCCTGCGTGGTGTCGAGCACGACGCCGGGGAAGCGCCCGGACGCGGCCTCGGCGCTGAGCTGGGCGTGCAGCGCCCGCACGCGCTCCGGGATGCTGTCGGCGCCGCGCCCCGCGTCGCGCGCCAGCGCCGCCGCGAGCGTGGGCAGCAGCAGCACGAAGTGCACCTCGCAGCCGATTCCCTCCAGCAGCTCGCGGTACCACGGCACCTGCTCGGCCAGCATCGGGTCCGCGATCACGACCGCGTAGCGCAGTGCGACCGCCTCGCGGGCGATCGCACAGGCGTTGCGCAGCGCCAGCAGCCGCTGCTCCGCCGCGAGCGCATCCTCCGCCCACGGGTGGCGATAGCCGGCCTTCACCCACTGCCGCAGCTCGTCCACCTCCACCAGCAGCATGCGGTCGTAGCGTTCGCAGATGGCGGCGGCGACCGCAGACTTGCCGGCCCCCGGAGGGCCGCTGAGCAGCAGCACGTGGTTCACGCCCGCCCCGCCCCGTGCTCGGCCTCGCCCTCCACCTCGACAACCTCCACATCCAGCGAGATGTCGAGCGCGGGCGCGGAGTGCGTGAGCGCCCCCACGGAGACGAAGTGCACCCCGCTGGCGGCGATCTCGCCCACCGTCTGCAGCGTCACGCCACCGGAAGCCTCGAACAGCACCCCCGGCCGCGCACACGCGGCCACGGCCGCGCGCAACTGCGCGGCGTTCATGTTGTCGAGCAGCACCACGTCCGCCCCCGCCGCCACGGCGGCGAGCGCCGTCGCCACGTCGTCGGCCTCCACCTCCACGCGCAGCGTGTGCGGCGCAAGGGCGCGCGCCTGCGCGACCAGTGCGGCGACGCTCACGCCGCGGCGCGCCCCGGCGGCGATGTGGTTGTCCTTGATCAACACCCCGTCCTCCAGCGTGTTGCGGTGGTTGCGGCCGCCGCCGGCGCGCACGGCGTAGCGCTCCAGGTCGCGCAGCCCCGGCGTGGTCTTGCGCGTGTCCAGCACCTCGGCGGGGCCGCCCGCGCACGCCGCCTCGACGTAGCGGCGCGTCAACGTGGCGATGCCGGAGAGGCGCTGCAGCAGGTTCAGCGCGACGCGCTCGGCGGAGAGCATGGGCGCGAGTGGCCCGCGCACCACGGCCACGCGCTCGCCGGCGCGCACCGCCTCGCCGTCCGCGCGCAACGCCTCGAGTTCGAGCGCGGGCGAGAGCTGCGCGAACGCCTCGCGCGCGACCGCCAGCCCGCACACGACGCCGTCTTGCTTCGCCAGCAGCGTGCCGCGGCCGCGCTGCGCGGGCGGCACCAGCGCGCGCGTGGTG
>SHYR01000015.1 GCA_009692705.1 Dehalococcoidia bacterium | reverse complement strand
ACCGATCACTGAGTAGCGACAGGGCTGGCTCCAGCACCACCCGCTCGACGCCCATCGGTAGGGGTGTAGCATCTGCGAACCCACCGTGTCGCATCGACGGAGCCGCGCATGCCGGCCACGGTCATCTACGGCGAGCAGCCGACCACGCTAACGGACGCCCGCCCCGACCGGGACGACCTCTGGCTCTCCGCGTCCGACCTCACCGCCGCCACCGGCTGGGAGATCAAGCCCGAGGGCATCTGCCGCGACGGGCTGTGCGTGCCCGTCGCCGGCGAGCGCACGGCGATGCTCCGCCAGGACCGCGCAGGGCCGGCGCTCAACCTCGCGGCCTTCGCGCGCTACATGGGGCAGGCGGTCGCGCACGACGACGCCACCGCCTGCTGGTACTTCGGCGCGCCGCTCCGCGACACGCAGACGCGCATGCTCACGCTCGCCGCACCGGACTTCGAGCTGCCCGACCTGCAGGGGCGCACGCACCGCCTCTCCGACCACCGCGGCAAGAAGGTGTTCCTGCTCAGCTGGGCCTCGTGGTGAGGCTGCCGCTTCGACCTGCCGGTCTGGCAGGCCCTCCACGAGGAACTCAAGAGCCAGCACTTCGAGGTGATCACGGTTGCCTGTGACGCGAAGGGCGCCGAGGCCGCCGCGCCGTTCATCACCGCGGCGAACCCATCGCACCCGTCGCTGATCGACCGGCACCACGCGGTGCCGGAGCTGTACAACACGCGCAACGTGCCGGCCGCGTTCTGGATCGACGAGGCCGGCCGCATCGTGCGCGCCAACGACCCGATCTACATCCAGCGCCGCAACCGCGAGACCGGCGAGACGACGATCAACGAGCAGTACCTCAACGCCGTCCGCGACTGGGTGAAGAACGGCTCCGCGAGCATCTACGTCACGCCGCCGGCCGAGACCGCACGCCGCATGGGCGCGCTCGACGCTGAGAACGCGGAGGCGAACGCGCACTTCCGGCTCGGCTTCTACCTCCACGAACAGGGCCACACCGCCGAGGCGATCGCGCAGTTCAAGCGCGCACACGCCCTCAAGCCCGACAACTGGAACTACAAGCGACAGGCGTGGAACCTCGGCAACATCGAGCAGGACTACGGCATGACCACCCGCGAGGCCTTCGCCGGCGGCATCCCGCTGTACCCGCCGCTCGAGCTGCCGCAGGCGCCGGCCGGGTAGCAGGCCAGCGGCCCCGGCACGCGCCTGACCGCGCCTCGAAGCCCGGAGCACGTGAATCGACAGTGGGGAAGGCGCAGGGATGAGCGTGCCGGTGCGCCAGCGCCCGCCCGCTGCGGGCGCTCCTCCCGCCAGTAAGATGCCGGGCGCAGTTCCAGGCGAACCCGCCCGCTACGCCCGGCCGTGAGCGCGCCGGCGGCTGGCGACCCAGCGAGCGAGCGGCCGGGGCGCACCCCGGAGAGGTGCCGCCGCCGCTGTCGGGCGGCCCGTTCGGGCCCCAGTTCTTCCTGCAGGTGCTGCCGGATCGCATCCGCGCGGAGTGCGGCGAACACCCGGACCGGGTGCGGTGGTGACGCTCCACCTCGCGAACGGTGCGGCGCTCGACCTCTGCCATGTGCCGGCGCTGGAGGCCGCGTGGTTCGCCGCCGAGGTCTTCCGCGAGCGCGGATCCGGTCAGGAGATGGATGTCGTGTTCGTGCCGCATGCGCTCGTGATGCGGGTGACGGTTTCGCTCTGGCATCGGTCGCAGCGGCCGGCGTGGTTCGAGTTGCCGCCCGAGGCTCCGGGGGCAGTCCCGTGAGCGGCCGGACTTCCCCGGCGACCGGGCGTCTCGCGACCGCCCGGCCGGGTACGGCCTAGCGGCCGGGAGCGCCCAGCCCGCCCGTCGCCTCGATCGCCTGCGCCACCGCCACCACGGCGGCGGTGTCCACGCGCAGCACGCGCGGGCCCAGCGTGATCGCGACCGCGCCGCTCGCCGCGTGCGCGGCCAGCTCGGGCGCCGTCCAGTCGCCCTCCGGCCCAACGAACACGGCCACCGCCGACGGCGGCGGCAGCGCCGCGCCGATCACCTCGCGCACGGTCATCGACGCGCCGATCGCAGCCACCAGCCTCAGCGCCCCGGCGGGCACCGCGCCGCCGATCTCCGGCACGCGCGCGCGTCCGCACTGCTCCGCCGCCTCGATCGCGACGCGGCGCCAGCGCTCCACCCGCCCCGCTCCCGGCTCCAGCACCGAACGCTCCGCCAGCAGCGGCACGATGCGCGCGACGCCAAGCTCGGTCGTCTTCTCCACGATCCAGTCGCCGCGGTCGCCACGCGGGAACGCGCACGCCAGCGTGACCGGCAGCGGCGGCTCCAGCGCAGGCGTTACGGCGTGGCCGAACGCCAGCACCACCGCCCCCCCGGCGGCCTGCGCCACGCGCGCCGCGCGCTCCGCGCCCAGCCCGTCGAAGACCGTGAACTGCGCCCCCACCCGCAGCCGTAGCACCTGTGTCAGCCGCCGCGCGCGCGCACCGGTGAGCCGCAGCTCCTCGAGCGCGAACTCCCCCGGGTCCACGCAGAGTCGCGTCACCGTCTATGCCGCTTCCGCTCCGGCGGCGCCCGCGACCAGGCACCGCCAGTCCTCGCGCGCGAGCTCGGCGGTGACGCGCAGCCCGGCGGCGGCGGCGGCGGCGCGCACCTCCGCCACGCCCGACGCGACGAACCCGCCCAGCACCACGCGGCCGCCCGGCCGCAGCGCGCGCGCCAGCTGCGCCATCATCCCCACCAGCGCGGCGGCGGAGATGTTGGCCAGCACCACGTCCGCCAGCGCCCGCGGCTCGCCCGGCCCCGGCCAGCGCGCGCCCAGCGAGCCGTCGCACACCCGCACGCACCCGGCGACGCCGTTGCGTGTCACGTTCTCGGTTGCCGCCGTCACCGCCTCCGAATCGATGTCGAGCGCCAGCACCTCCCCCGCGCCCAGCCGGACGGCGGCGACCGCGAGGATGCCGGAGCCGGTGCCGAGATCGAGCACGCGCTCGCCCGGCCGCAGCTCGCGCTCCAGCGCCTCCAGGCACAGCAGGGTGGAGGCGTGCTGGCCGGTGCCGAAGGCGCGGCCGGGATCGAGCTCCACCACCAGCTCACCAGCGGCCGGCTCGTACGCACGCCACGAGGGGCGCACCACCAACCGCCGTCCGACGTGGATAACGTCGAAGAAGCGCCGCCATTGCTGCGACCAGTCCTGATCCTCGACCTGCACCCAGCGCAGCCGCAGCAGCGGCGCCGAGAGCGCTAGCGCGCCGAGCGCGCGGCGCAGGGCGCGGCGGCGCGCGGCGGACAGCGGGGCGGGGAACGCGGCGCGCAGCACGCCCGGCGCCTCGAGCAGCTCGTAGGTAAAATCGGCGCCGTCGGAGGCGCGGATCGCGGGCTCGAACGCCACCCCGCCGGGCGTCAGGTCGCCGAGCACGGCCGCGATGGCGTCGGCGTCGGCCGGCAGCACGCGCACCACCAGTTCGACCCAGCGCGCGGGCGTCATCGGGCGGCTGGGGCTCAACCCAGGGCGTCGCGGATGCGCCCGAAGAGCGAGCCCTCGGCGCCGCGCGGGACGGACGGCGTACCCAGCGACTCGGCGAGCTGCTCCAGCAGCTTGCGCTGCTCCGCGGTCACCTTCTGCGGGGTGACGACGTGTGTGTGCACGAGCAGGTCGCCGCGACCGGAGCCGCGCAGGTACGGGACGCCCTTGCCCCGGATCGCGAAGACGTGGCCGTGCTGCGTGCCCGGCTTCACCTCCAGCGACAGCGAGTCGCCATCGAGCGTGGGCACCTCGACCGTGCAGCCGAGCGCGGCCTGCGCCACGTTCAGCGGCAAGTCGTAGAGCAAGTTGCTGTCCGCGCGCTCGAAAAGCTCGTGCGGCTCCACCTGCAGCACCACATAGAGGTTGCCGGGCGGCCCGCCGCGTGCCCCGGCGTCGCCCTCGCCGCTGAGCCGGATCTGCGAGCCCTCGTCCACGCCCGCGGGGATCTTCACCACCTGCTTACGCCGCACGCGGCGCAGGCCGCTGCCGCGGCAGGCCGGGCAGGGGTCCATGACGACGCGCCCTTCCCCGCCGCAGCGTCCGCAGCTCGCGACGTTGACGAACTGGCCGAACAGCGACTGCTGCACACGCCGGATCTCGCCGGTGCCGCTGCACTCGCGGCACTCCGCGAGCGGCTTGCCCCCGGCCTGGCCCTTGCCCCGGCAATCGTCGCACCCCTCCGTGCGCTCGTACTCGATCTCGCGCTCCGCGCCGAACACCGCCTGGTCGAAGCTGATGTCGAGGCGCGCGCGCAGGTCCGCGCCGCGCTGCGCCGCCGCCGGGCGCGCCGCGGTGCCGCGGAAGAAGGCATCGAAGATATCGCCGAAGCCGGAAAAGCCCTCGGCGCCGCCGAAACCCTGCTGGCCGTTGCCCTTGACCCCGGCCATGCCGAAGCGGTCATAGGCGCCGCGCTTCTCGGCGTCCGAGAGCACCTCGTACGCCGCCGCAATCTGCTTGAAGCGCTGCTCCGCCCCCTCCGCCTTGTTGCGGTCGGGGTGGTACTCCATGGCGAGCTTGCGGAACGCCTGCTTGATCTGCTCCTGCGTCGCGTCGCGGGAGACGCCGAGCGCGCGGTAGAGGTCTGATTGCGCTGCCATCTGACCTTTCAGTCTAGCAAGCGCGGGCAGCAAGGGCGCTGGGCGAACGCCCTACACGGCGAGGCCACCGCCGCGGCTAAACCTCGCGGAACTCGCCCTCCACGGTGCCTGCCGCCTCGCCGGCTGCTTCGCCCTCGGCGGTCGCGCCGTCCACACTCGCTCCGCCCGCGCCGTACACCGCCTGCCCGATCTCCTGCATCGCCTGCGAGAGTCGCTGCGTGGCGCCGCGCACCGCCTCCACGTCTTCGCCCTTGAGCGCCTCCCGCACCTCCTGGATGGCCACTTCGACGCGCCCCGCGATCTCGGCGCCGACCTTGTCCTTGTTCTCGCGCAGCGTCTTCTCGGCGCTGTAGGCGAGACTGTCACCGAGGTTGCGCGCCTCCACCGCGTCGCGCCGCGCGCGGTCCTCACCGGCGTGCGCCTCTGCCTCGCGGCGCAGGCGCTCCACCTCCTCCTTGCTGAGACCGGATGCGGCGTGGATCGTGACGTGCTGCTCGCGGGCGGTCGCCTTGTCGCGCGCCGACACGGTCACGATGCCGTTGGCATCGATGTTGAACTCCACCTCCACCTGCGGCACGCCCTTGGGCGCGGGCAGAATACCGTCGAGGATGAAACGCGCCAACGACTTGTTGTCAGCGGCCATGGCACGCTCGCCCTGCAGCACGTGGATCTCCACCGAGGGCTGGCTGTCAGCCGCGGTGGAGAAGGTCTGCTTCTGGCTCGTGGGGATCGTAGTGTTGCGCTCGATCAGCGCCGTCAGGATCCCGCCCAGCGTCTCGATGCCAAGCGTGAGCGGCGTGACGTCGAGCAGCAGGACGTCCTTCACCTCCCCTTTCAGCACCCCGGCCTGGATCGCGGCGCCGATCGCCACCACCTCGTCCGGGTCGACGCCGCGGTGCGGCTCCTTGCCGAAGAACTCCTGCACCTTGGCCTGCACCAGCGGCATGCGCGTCTGGCCGCCGACGAGCACCACCTCGTCGATGTCGGCGGCTTTCAATCCGGCGTCCTTCAGTGCCTTCCGGCAGGGCTCGATCGTGCGATCAATCAGGCTGCCCACGAGCTGCTCGAGCCGGGAGCGCGTGATCGTGATCGCGAGATGCTTCGGACCGGATGCGTCAGCGGTGATGAACGGCAGGTTCACCTCCGTCTGCTGGGCGGTGGAGAGCTCGATCTTCGCCTTCTCGCCCGCTTCCTTCAGGCGCTGCAGCGCCATCACGTCCTGCCGCAGGTCGACGCCCTGGTCCCTCTTGAACTCCGCGATCAGGAAGTCGATCACCAGGCCATCGAAGTCGTCGCCGCCGAGGAACGTGTCGCCGTTGGTGGCCTTCACCTCGAAGGTACCCTCACCCAGCTCGAGGATCGAGACGTCGAAGGTGCCGCCACCGAGGTCGTAGACCGCGATCACCTCGTCCTTCTTCTTATCGAGGCCGTAGGCGAGCGCGGCGGCGGTAGGCTCGTTGATGATGCGCAGCACCTCGAGGCCGGCGATGCGGCCGGCGTCGCGCGTCGCCTGGCGCTGGGCGTCGTTGAAGTACGCGGGGACCGTGATCACAGCCTCGCTGACGCTCTCGCCAAGATACGCCTCGGCGTCCGCCTTCAGCTTCTGCAGCACCATCGCGCTGATCTCCGGCGGGGAGTACTCGCGGTCGGCCAGCTTCACGCCGGCGTCGCCGTTGGAGCGCTTGACGATCTGGAAACCGGCGATCGCCTTCGCATGCTCGACCTCGGCGTCCTCGTAGCGGCGGCCCATCAGGCGCTTCACGGAGTAGATAGTGTTCTCGGCGTTCGTCACCGCCTGCCGCTTGGCGACCGTGCCGATTAGGCGCTCGCCCTTCTTGCTCACCGCGACCACGGACGGCGTGGTGCGCCCGCCCTCCGCACTCGGGATCACTCGCGGCTCCCCACCCTCCATCACGGCGGCGCAGGAGTTGGTGGTCCCCAGGTCGATGCCGATTACCCTGGCCATCTCTCGTTACCTCTCCCCATGATCGTTGCCCGGCGAGGCCTCGCCCGCCGGCTCGCCCGGACGCGGCTCGCCGTTGCCCACCAGCACCATCGCCGGCCGCACCACGAGCCCGTCCAGCATGTAGCCGCTCCGCACCAACGCCACGACGCACCCCTCCGGACCGGGCTGGTGCGCCACGGCCTCGTGCAGCCGCGGGTCGAAGGGCTCACCCTCCGCCGCAATCTCGCGCACGCCACCGGCCTCCAGCAGCCCGCGGAACTTCTGCTGCACCAGCCGCACGCCCTCCACCCAGGGGTGGGCGGCGATCTCCCGATGCTCGCCCACGGCCTCCAGGGCCCTGGTCAGATCGTCCAGCACCGGCAGGAAGTTCAGCACCAGCGCCTTCAGCGTCAGCCGCGCCTGCTCCTGCCGCTCCTCGTTCCAGCGCCGCTGCAGGTTCTGGTAGTCCGCCACCGCGCGCGCGCGCTGGGCGCGCAGCGCCTCCAGCTCGGCGCGCAGGCGCTCGACGTCCGCGGCGCTCTCCGCCGTGACACCGGCCGCCGCGTCCGTGGCGGCCTCGGACGCCGGGTCGCCGTGCCCAAGCCTCGTCACCAGGGCTGCGCCGTCACGAGACGAGCTCGCGCATGAGGTTGTCGATCAGCGCAGACAGGTAGCGCACGCGCGGGATCGTGCGCGCGTAGTGCATGCGCATCGGCCCCAGCACCGCCACCGTCCCCGCCAGCCCACCGCGGCCGCCATAGGAGGAGATCACGATGCTCCACTCCTGCAGCCAGGGGTCCGAGTTCTCGCTGCCGATCATCACCTTCGTGCCGCCGGGCTCCACGTCCGCGGCCACGCTCACCACGCGGTCCAGCTCGTAGGCCACGAGGTGCCGCACGGCCTCCAGCATGCGCTCCGGCGAGGCGAACTCCGGCTGCTCCAGCACCACCTGCACGCCGTCGAGGTAGGGCCCTTCCGTCGCATGGTGGCTTTCGATCAGCTCCGCGACGATGAGCGCGGCCAGGCGGTCGTTGGCGCTCGTGAGCTCCTGCCCGACCGCACGCGCCACCTCCGCGTCGCGGCCGGAGAGGCGGGCGTTGAGGCGCTCGGCGCTCGCGCTCAGCTCGCGCTGCGTCAGCAATCCGTGCAGCGACAGGATGCGCTGCTGCACCCGCCCGTCGTCCATCACTGCCACCACCAGCGCGGTGTCCTCGTGCAGCTGCACCAGTTGCACGTGCTTGAGCCGCGTGATGCGCGCGCGCGGCCGCGTCACGATCGCGGCGTTGCCAACCCAGCCCGCCAGCACGGTCGCGGCGAGACTCAGCCATTCGTCCAGCCCGCCGCTCGCCTGGTGGAACTGGTGTTCGACGGTGCGCCGCTCCGTCTGCGGCACCGCCTCCTCGGTCATCAGCGTCTGGACGTAGAGCCGGTAGCCGCGGTCCGACGGCACGCGGCCGGCCGAAGTGTGCGGGTGCGTGACGTAGCCGTCCTGCTCCAGCGCCGCCAGCTCGTTGCGGATCGTGGCCGTGGACAGCCCAAGCCGGTGGCGGTCCACCAGCGCCCGCGAGCTGACCGGGACGGCGGTGTCGATATACTCGTCGACGAGGCGGGCGAGGATGTCTGCCCGACGGTCGGTGAGGGCCATAATCCTCCATTAGCACTCTCACCGCGAGAGTGCTAATACGCCGTTGAATTGTATCTAGAAGCGGTGCTGGCGGTCAATCGCGGGACGCCCCGAACGCTTCCGCCTATACTCCGAACCGCGCCGCCGGCCCCCAGCTCGAACCTCCGGGGACCGGGCCGCGTGCTACCAGCGGGCGCAGCGCGGGAGGCCGGCCACGGCGAGAGAACCATCGGTGCAGCGGCCCTCCGACGGCCCGCGCGGCGAGCCGCTGCCGGGGCGCGGCGCCTTCGCGGAGCTGTACGAAAGCTACGCCGACCGCGTCTATCGCTACTTACTCAGCCGCACCAGCAGCCAGGCGGACGCCGAGGAGTTGACCTCCCGCACGTTCCTCAACGCCTTCGCCAACCTCGACCGCTTCCGGGGCCGCGGCAGCTTCGCCTCCTGGCTGATGGCGATCGCCCACAACCTGCTCGCCAACTGGTACCGCGAGCGCGGCCGCCGCCCGCCCACAGCCACGCTCGACGCCGCGCTCCAGCTGCCCACCGACGTACCGGGCCCCGAATCCAGCCTCGAGGCGAACGAGCTCAGCCGCCGCGTGCGCGCGGCGATCGAGCGGCTGGCCGCGGACCGCCAGCAATTGATCGCCCTGAAGTACGTGCGCGGCCTCCCGAACGCCGAGATCGGCCGCATCATGGGCCGCACCGAGAGCGCGGTGAAGGCGCTGCACCACCGTACCCTGCGCCAGCTACACGACGCGCTGAGCGAGAACGGCGACGCGGTCGCCGCGCGCGGGCCCCGCGCGACCTGAGCAGCCGGCGGCGCTGGCGGTTGACCGCCCGCCACTCTACGATCCTGCCGACCCGCGAACGGGCCGCCAGCGTCATCCGGGGGGCGTCGTGGATATCAGCTGGCTCGGCCACGCCTGCATCCGGCTGCGCACGCTGCAGACGAGCGTGGTCATGGACCCCTGCGACCGCTCGTCCGGGTTCGACATGGGGCGCCCAAACGCCGATGTGGTGACGGTGAGCCACCCCGACCCGGCGCACGCCTTCGTCCGCGGCGTGCGCGGCGAGCCCTTCATGATCGACGGCCCCGGCGAGTACGAGATCAAGGGCGTCCAGCTCACCGGCATCGCCACGTATCTGACGCCACCGGCCGAGGGCCGCGCGCCGCAGCGCAACACCGCCTACCTGCTGGAGGCGGAGGAGTTGCGACTGGTGCACCTCGGCGGCCTCGGCGCGCCGCTCACCGCTGGGCAATCGGAGCTGCTCGCGAACATCGACATCCTGGTGCTGCCGATCGGCGGCGACGGCGCGCTCACACCAGAGCAGGCGGCGCGCACCGTGCGCGCGCTCGAGCCGGCGGTGGTCATCCCCGTGCACTTCCCGTGGCCGAAGGGCCCGCGCGACGATGGTCCGCTCAAGCAGTTCATCACCAACATGGGCGTGGAGCCGGAACCCGCCGCGGCGCGGCTGTCGATCCAGCGCCGTGCGCTCACCGAGATGCTGCGACTGGTGCTGCTGGAGCCGCGCGGCTAACCGCCGGAAGCGGCCGCCAGCGTCACGCCTAGGGCAGGAACTCCAGCGGGTTCTGGATCACGCCGTTGCGGTGCAACTCGAAGTGCAGGTGCGGACCGGTGGAGTTCCCGCTGTTGCCGCTCACGGCGATGATCTGCCCGCGTGCCACCAGTTGGTCCTTCACGACGTTGAAGTTCGAGAGGTGGGCGTAGAGGGTTTCGTACCCGGAGCCGTGGTCGATCTCGATGTAGCGGCCATAGGAGCAGCAGGCGTCGCCTCCGACGAAGATCACGCGCCCGGCCTGCGCCGCTGCCACCGGCAGGTAGGGGGCGCTGATGTCGATACCGAACGGGTGGCTGTACCCGAAGTAGGAGGTGATTGGGCCCAGCACCGGCCATGAGAAGCCGAAGCCGGAGGGCGCCCTGTCCACGAAGCCCGCCGCGGGCGCGAGCGGTCGCAGCGTCGGCGCCGGCGCCGGCAGCCGCTTGCCGTTCACGACCAGGATCAGACTGCCTTCGCGCAACTGGTTCGGGTCGGAGAGCGCGTTCGCCGGAAAATCGATGATGTCCCGCACGCTCGCGTCGTACTTCTCAGCGATCTCGGTGAGCGTCTCGCCGGAGCGCACGCCGTGGATGATGCCCGACGTGCTGGGGATCTGAAGCATCATTCCGATCGATAGCAGGTTCGCATCCTCGATCACATCGACGTTGTTCCACTCGATGTACTGGCGGCTGATGCCGAAGCGCGTGGAGATCGCCGCCAGCGTGTCGCCACGCTGCACCTCGTAGCGGTAGTACTTCGGCTCCGGCTCGCGGGCAGTGACTCCGCTGGTGCCCGTCGAGCGGTTGCCCAGCGACTGCTGCAGCGCTGCGACGGCCGCGCTGGCGCTGTCGGCGACCCGCAGCGCCTGTTCCGCGGTGGCCCCGCGGGATACCACCGCCAGCGACACCGGCGCCGCCTCCAGCGCCGTCACCGCGGCGAGCGGCGCCGACGCCGCGAGCCCGGGCAGCGAGAAGGCAGCCGCCTGCAGCGAGGGCGACCCGGTGGCATCGGGCACGCGGAGCGGGAAGGCGCCGCCCACCAGCACTACTACGAAGAGCGAGAGCGCGATCGCGCCGTGGAGCGGCGCGCGCAGCGAAAGCTGTCGCCGGGGTGGCCGGGCCGGGTGCCGCTGCGCGCGCAACAGTGCACGACTGCGCCGCCGGCGAGGCGATGGCATGAGCGTACCGGGAATACCGCGCCCCCTCGGTCGTCACCCAGCCGGTGTCGGCAGCCTCTAGGAGCGAGCGACCAAGCGCAGCCCAAGAGACTGGAGGATGCTAGCACGCCGCCCCCGGGGGATCACCCCGGGCGCCCGCAGATATCGACACTATGCCCGCAGGCGCATCCCAAGGGGCCGCGCCTGCGGGCGGCTGGCGCAGCCGAATCTGAACCTCGATGCACAGGAGGGCGGAGGAGGGGCTGGCAGAGCGGTCCGAATCTGGCAGGAGGGCGGAGTAAATCTGGGCAGAAGCGGGTGAAACCGGCCGAATCTACGCCGAGCTAGAGTATCTCGGCCTTCAGGGTCATCAGGAACTCGCTGTTGCTCTCGGTCTTCGCCATGCGGTCGAGGATGCGCTCGGCGGCGTCGCCGCCGGCCTCCTCGAGGATCGAGGACATGCGGCGGAGCAGCCAGACGTTGCGCAACTCCTCCTCGCTGAAGAGCAGATCCTCGCGGCGGGTGGAAGAGGCCAGCACGTCGATCGCCGGATAGACCCGCTTCTCCGCGAGCCTCCGCAGCAGGCGCAGCTCCATGTTCCCGGTGCCCTTGAACTCCTCGAAGATCACCTCGTCCATGCGCGAACCAGTCTCCACCAGGCAGGTGGCGACGATGGTGAGCGCGCCGCCCTCTTCCGTGTTGCGCGCGGCGCCGAAGAAACGCTTCGGGGGGTAGAGTGCGATCGGGTCCATGCCGCCCGACAGGGTGCGACCGCTAGTGGGCATCGCCAGGTTGTAGGCGCGCGCCAGCCGCGTGATCGAGTCCATCAGGATCACGACGTCCGTGCCGCCCTCGATCAGGCGCTTGGCGCGCTCCAGCGCGGCCTCCGCCACACGGGTGTGGTCCTCCACCGGCTCGTCGAACGTCGAAGCGATGACCTCGCCGCGCACCGAGCGCTTCATGTCGGTCACTTCTTCAGGGCGCTCGCCGATCAGCAGCACCATCAGGTGCGTGTCCGGCGCGTTGGCCGCGATGCCGTGGGCAATCGACTTCAGGAGCATCGTCTTGCCCGCCTTCGGCGGCGAAACAATGAGCGCGCGCTGGCCGCGCCCAACCGGGGCGAAGAGGTCCACAACGCGCTGGCTGAGTTCGCTGGCGGTGGTCTCCAACGTGAATCTCTTGTTCGGGAAGATCGGCGTCAGCTTGTCGAAGTCCGGCCGGAGCTTCGCCTCCTCCGGGTCGATGCCGTTGACGGCGTCGACGCGCAGCAGGCCGTAATACTTCTCCGAGTCCTTCGGCTGGCGCACCTGCCCGGTGACGTAGTCACCGCTGCGCAGGCCGAAGCGACGAACCTGCGACTGCGAGACGTAGACGTCGTTCGGCCCCGGCAGCAGCCGCTCGCCGCGCAGGAAGCCGAAGCCATCGTCGACGATGGAGAGCACGCCGCCGGAGAAGATGTTGCCGCGGCGCTCGGCCTGGTCCTGCAGGATGCGGAACGTCAACTCCGGCGTGGAGTACCCGGCCGCGTTCTCGATGCCTTGCGCGAGTCCGTACTCGATCAACTGGTCGCGCGAGCGCGCCTCGAGCTCCGCGATGTTCAGCGCCGGCGGGCCGTCCCGCCCGCCGCGCTCCTCGCGGGGCTCGCGGGGCTCGCGGGGCGCGCTCTCACGCGGCGGGCCGTCGTCACGACGGCGGTCGCCGGAAGTCTCGGAGGGGGCGCCAGGGCGCCCGCGGGAAGGAGATCGTGCCATTCGCTCAGTAGGTTCGCCGCTGTGGGCAGGGGGCGATCGTGGCCGCTCAGCCTCGATCGCTGACAGTGTACCGAGTCACGGGCTTGGCGCACAAGTAGGTGCGATCACCAATCCCGGCCATGGTTCCCCTTCCGATCACCGCTCCCGGCCGGCACGCACGCGCCGAGTCATCAGAACGGCTTGAAGACGGCCAGCCAGACCATGAGCGGGACGGTGAACACGATCAGCGTGCCGAACACCAGCGGCACGTTGTCGGCGAGCGCGTCGCGCAGCTCCGGCGTGACCGCGTGTTGCTTCTTCGCCTGCAGCGCCAGCAGCCGCACACGGCGCAACCCGACGCCCAGCAAGGGCAGGAAGATGAACAGATCGAGCGCGAACACCGCCTCCAGCGCTACCAGCCAGCCGGTGCGCACGAGGTCCCAGTCCGCCGCCGCCGCCCACGCGAAGCCGGTGAGGCCGCTCGCAAGCATGCCCGGCAGCAGCCACACCCCCTCGTTGCGCTCCGCGTCCGTGATCAGCAGCGCCTTGACCTCGATCTCCTCCGCGCGCCACGCCTTCCAGACCGGGACCACCACGTTGCCGATGCCCGCCATCATCCAGAACAGCGCCAGCGTGTGCAGCGCGCGCCAGACGCTCACGCCCCCGTCGCCCCGGCGTCCAGCGCTCCGGCCGCGACGGGCTCGCGCCCGCGCGCGCGCTCGAGCGCGGCGCCCACGAAGTCGCGGAACAGCGGCGCCGGGCGGTTCGGCCGCGAGGTGAACTCGGGATGGAACTGCGTTCCCACCATCCACGGGTGGTCGCGCACCTCCATGATCTCCACCAGCTCGCCGTCGAGCGTCCAGCCGGCGGCCACCAGCCCGTGGCGCTCCAGCTCGGGCAGCAGGGCGTTGTTGACCTCGTAGCGGTGGCGGTGACGCTCGCGGGCCGCGAGGCTCCCGTAGGCGAGCGCGGCCTTCGTGCCGGGCACCAGCCGACAATCGTAGCCGCCCAGCCGCATCGTGCCGCCGAGCTCCGCGACCTCGCGCTGCTCCGAGAGCATCGAGATCACGGGATAGGGCGTGGAGGGGCCGGCCTCCGTGGTGTTTGCGCCGGGCATCCCAGCAACGTTGCGCGCGAACTCCACCACCATCATCTGCATGCCGAGGCAGCTGCCCAGGTACGGGATGCGGCCCTCGCGCGCGTAGCGCACCGCCTCGATCTTGCCCTCCAGCCCGCGATCGCCGAAGCCCGGGCAGAGCAGGATGCCGTCCACGTCGCCGATCGCGGTCGCGGCGTCCCGCGCCTCCAGGTCCTCGGCGTGGACCCAGCGCAGGTCGAGCCGCGCGTCGTGGTGGACGCCGGCGTGCATCAGCGCCTCTTTGATCGAGAGGTAGGCGTCGTGCAGTTCCACGTACTTGCCGACGATGGCGATGCGCGCCTCGCACCGCGGGCTGTGCAGGCGCTCCACGAACGAGCGCCACTCCGAGAGGTCAGTGGGCGCGTCCGGCAGGCCGAGGCGCCGCGCCATGAACTCGGAGAGCCCCGCCTGCTGGAGCAGCAGCGGCACGTCGTAGATCGACTCGGCGGTCATCATCGGCACCACCGCGTCGCGCTCCACGTTGCAGAAGAGCGAGATCTTCTCGCACACCGACTCCACCACCGGGTAGTCGGAGCGCGCCACGATCACATCGGGCTGGATGCCGAAGGCGCGCAACTCGCGCACGGAGTGCTGCGTGGGCTTCGTCTTCAACTCGCGGCTGGCCTTGAGGTACGGCAGCAGCGTGACGTGCACCGAGAGCGTGTTCTGCGGGCCCAGCTGCGCGCGCATCTGGCTGATCGCCTCGAGGAACGGCTGGCCCTCCATGTCGCCGACAGTGCCGCCGACCTCGACGATCACGACCTCGGCGTCTAGCGCGCGGCCCGCGAGCTTGATGCGGCGCTGGATCTCACGCGTGACGTGCGGGATCGCCTGGATCGTGCCGCCCAAGAAGTCGCCGCGGCGCTCCTTGCGAATCACCTCCTCGTACACCTGCCCGGAGGAAGTGGAGTTGGCGTGCGCGAAGTTCTCGTCCAGGAAGCGCTCGTAGTGACCGAGATCGAGGTCCGTCTCGGCGCCATCGTCGGTGACGAAGACCTCGCCGTGCTGGTAGGGCGACATCGTGCCGGGATCGACGTTGATGTAAGGGTCGAGCTTCAGCACCGAGACGCGCAGCCCGCGCGCCTTCAGGATGCGCCCGAGCGAAGCGCTCACGATCCCCTTGCCGACCGAGGAGACGACCCCGCCGGTCACAAAGATGTACTGAGGCACGGCGCCCTGCGTTCCGGGGAGGTGGCGTTCCGGGGAGGGGATTTGGGGGGACACGGGTCATCTTCCGCCGGGCCCGAGCACGTGTCAAACCGGCGCACCTGCTCCGGGCGCCGCGGCGCCGTCCGTCTTGCCGCGGCGCGCTCCGCCGCCTTAGGCTGATCCGGCTCCCCTACCGCAACGATGGGACGGCTGTGACCGCTTCGATCGGTTCTTCAAACAGTTCTTCGAACAGTTCCTACGTGAGCACGCTGCCCAACGGCCTGCGCGTGCTCACCACGGCGCTCCCGAGCTCGCAGGCGGCCAGCCTGTCGTTCTTCGTGCGCGTCGGCGCGCGCAACGAGCAGCCCCGCACCAACGGTCTCTCGCACTACATCGAGCACCTGCTGTTCAAAGGCACGCAGCGCCGCCCGACCGCAGCGCTGATCAGCGAGGCGATCGAGGGCGCGGGCGGCCAGCTGAACGCTTACACGTCGCAGGAAGTCACCTGCTACTGGAACGCGCTCCCGTTCGAGGCGATGGAGACCGGCCTCGACGTGCTGGCGGACATGCTCCAGCACTCCCTGCTCGACCCGGTGGAGATCGACCGCGAGCGCACGGTCGTGCAGCATGAGTTGCGGCGCTCGCACGACAGCCCCGGGGCCTGGGCGGGCGAGCTGATCGGCCGCGCCGTCTTCGGCGATCAGCCGATCGGATGGCCGGTCGGCGGCTCGCTGGAGACCGTGGCGGCGATGCAGCGGCCGGACTTCATCGCCCACATACAGGCGCACTACACGGCGCAGAACGCCGTGCTCTCCGTGGCCGGGCACGTCCAGCACGCGCAGGTGGTGGAGCTGGCGGAGCGCCACTTCGGCGACCTCGCCCGCGGCACACCGCCGGAGGGCGCGCCCGCGCGCCACGGCCTGCCGGCCGAGCACGTGATCGTGGAAGAGCGCCCGATCGAGCAGACCAACCTCGTGCTCTCGATGCAGGCGATCGGCCGCCGCGACCCCGACCGCTACGCGCTCGACGTCATGAACACGGTACTCGGGCGCGGCATGTCCTCCCGCCTCTTCACCGAGGTGCGCGAGCGCCGCGGCCTCGCCTACTCCGTGGGCTCCGGCACCGACCGCATGCGCGACATCGGCACGCTCACCGTGAGCGCGGGCGTAACCCGCGAGCACGAGGAGGAGGCGCTGCAGGTGATCGTGTACGAGCTGCGCCGCCTCGTCGACGAGCCAGTGCCGGGAGACGAGCTGCAACGCTGCATCGATTACGTCGCAGGTAGCCTGCGGCTCTCGCAGGAGACCGCGCGCACCAACGGCCAGCGCTACGGCAACCAGCTGATCATGGACGGCGAGCTGGAGACGGTCGACGAGACCGTGGCGCGCATCCGCGCCGTGACCGCCGAGGACGTGCAGCAGGTCGCGCGCCGCATCATCGGCCCCGGCGCGTTCGCGCTCGCCGTCGTCGGGCCGTCGGCGTCCGCCGACCGGCTGGACGCCCTGATCACCGCCTGAGCGCCGGGTGAGCGACTCCACGCTCGACTCTGCGCTCGCGATTCGCACCAGCCTCACCGTCTGCGGCCTCGACGGCGCGCCGTACCTCGCCGCGCGCGGCTCCGCCGCCGATGCCGTAACGCTCGACCTGGCCGCACCCGCCGTGCACGGGCGGCGCGCGGAGATGCGGCGGCTGGCGGCGAAGCACGCGCACCCGATCGCCGCCGCGGGCGGAGCGGCGGTGCACGTGCGCGTCTCCGACACGCGCTCCAGCGAGCTCGACGCCGACATCGCGGCGCTGGTGAGCGGTGCGCTGGCGGCGATCGTGCTCAGCGGCGCCGAGACGCCGCAGGACGTGCGGGACGCCGACGTGGCGATCCGCAAGCAGGAGATGCGGCTCGGCATCACGCCCGGGGCGGTGCGGCTGATCCCGGAGATCGACTCCGCAGCCGGACTGCTCGCGCTGCCCGCGCTGCTCGCCGCGGTCGACCGCCACGGCGCGGTCGCGCTCGATCTCGACGGCCTGCGCGTCGATCTGCGGCTCGCGCCCGGCACGCGCGGCGCGCTGGAGCACGCCTTTGGGCAGGTGGCGGTAGCGGCCCGCGCCGCTGGGCTGCCGTGGCTCATCACCGCGCGCGCCTCCACCGCCGCCGACCGCGCGCAGCTGGCGACGCAAGCCTGCGAGTTCGGCGCCGCGGGCGCCGCCGTGGCCAGCGAGGCGGAGGTGCTGGGGCTGAACGCGCTCTTTACCCCGCCGCCGGAGGCGGTGGCGGCCGCCCGCCGCTCCGTCGAGGCGTGGGACCGCCGCCGCGAGCGTGCCTCCGTGCTCGTGTCCAACGGCGCGCTGGTAGACCGCCGCCGGGTGCGCGCCGCCCGCGCACTGGTCGCGCTAGCCGACGCGATTGAACGCCGCGAGCGCGGCCGCTAGCCGCGCGGCCGCCGCGCGTTTCCGTCAGCCCGACAGCCGTCCCAGCGCGCGCAGCAGCCGCCGCACCTCGGCCGTAATGCGAACGTGTCCGCGCTCCAGCACGCGCCGCGCGCGCTGCACGCGTGCGTGGTCGCTGGCGTCGATCCGCCCCGCGCGCATCGCAGCGGCCAACTCCGCCTCGTCCTCCCAGCGCGCCGCGCCACGCTCGACGCGCAGGTCAAGCAGCAGGTCCACGTAGCGCACCTCGCCGGGCGCGTCCAGCTCCACATCGCGCACCACGTCGAAGCGCGTCACTACCGGCGAGCCGTCCGCCGGGCGCACGATGTGGTAGCAGCCGTAGGGGCGCCGCCGCCAGAACACGCCGTACGAATCGAGCGGCGCCTCGCGCAGGCCGAAGACCGGTCGCTCGATGCGAAAGAGGATCACCGCCCGCGTGCGATCGCGCTCTACCAGCTCGCAGTCGAAGCGCTCGACACGGCCGTCGAGCCGCTGCTTCACCTCGACCACCCGCGTGCCGGTCACGGCGCCGGCCCGAGCTTCGCGACCAGCGCGGCCACCGGCGGCTGCTGGCCGCCCGGCATCGGGTCGTAGCGCACGCGCACTCGGTCGCCCACCGCCAGCGCGGCGAGCCCGCCCATGCTCGCCCCCCCGAGCTCCCAGCGGGTGCCCGGCACGATCCGCAGCTCCCTAGAGGCGCCGCTCCCATCGAATAGCACCCGGCGAGCCGTCGCATCCACGGCGCGCACCACTCCATCGGCCGCGGCCTCCCCGGCCCACTGCATCGCGCCGGCGGCGGCCATGCGCACCTCGTGCGCGCCGTCGAAGGCGTCGCGCAACCGCACGCGGTAGCCCGGCGTCAGCACCTGCGCGCAGACGCGGCCCGGCACGTCGATTTCCATGCAGGCGTTCGCCCACGTCACCGGCTCCGCCACGATCCGGCTCAACTGCGTGGCCGGGATGCCGAGCCACTCCGCCAGCGCGTCGATCGCGAGCGCGGTGGCGCCTTCGACGTCCGCGACCGCCGGGCGGCCGCCCAGCGTCGGGCTCGCGCCCGGGGAGGGGGCCACGCCCGCCGTCGGCGCCGGGGTGCCGGCGGCGGGCGATGCGGTGTCGGCGAGCGGGCTGCGCGGCGGCGGCTTCACCGCCGTGCCGCCGCAGGCACCGGCCGCGAGCGCGAGGGCGGCGAGGGCGAGGGCAGCGAGGGCCGGCAGGCGGCGGCGGGACATCGGGCGCCTCCTCGCGGGCCGCTGAGATGCGGGCGCACCCGGTGGACTGCTCCAGTGGACTATTGTGCAACCGGGGGCAGGGTATGATCTGCCCGCCCGGAACGGCGCGAGAGAGGGCCTGGCGTGCCAGCGACGGTGGTGATCGGCGGGCAGTGGGGCGACGAGGGCAAGGGCCGCGTGGTGGACTACCACGCGCGGCACTGCTCGATCATCGCGCGCTACTCGGCGGGCACGAACGCCGGGCACACGATCGTCAACGAGCTGGGGAAGTTCGCGCTGCACCTGGTGCCGGCCGGCATCTTCCACGGCGACAAGACCTGCATCATCGGCAACGGCGTCGTGATCGACCCCGACGCTCTGCTGGCCGAGATCGCGATGCTATGCGAGCGCGGCGTGAGCACCGCGCGGCTGCTGATCAGCCAGCACGCGCACGTGATCATGCCGTGGCACCGCCTGATCGACCGCGCGGACGAGGCGCTGCGCGGCGAGTTAGCGATCGGCACCACCGGCACCGGCACCGGCCCGGCCTTCCACGACAAGGTGGCGCGCCTGGGCATCCGCGTCGCCGACCTGCTGGACCACGACACCTTCGCGTGGAAGCTCAAGCACACGCTGGAGTACAAGAACCGGCTGCTGACCGCGCTGTACGGCCTGCCGCCGCTGGACTATCAGACGATCCTGCGCGAGTACATCTCGCACGGTGAGCAGTTGCGGCCGTACGTGGCCGACACGATCGCCTATGTGCAGGAGGCGGACGCCCGCGGCGAAATGATCCTGCTCGAGGGCGCTCAGGGCTCGCTGCTGGACCTCGACACCGGCACGTACCCGTACGTCACATCGTCAGTGCCGGCCTCGGTGGCGGCAGGAGGCGCCATCGGCATCGGCCTCGGACCGACCGCGATCGCACGCGTGGTCGGCGTCTACAAGTCGTACCAGACGCGCGTGGGCAACGGGCCGATGCCGACCGAGATCATCGAGGGCCCGGCTATGGAGATGCTGCGCGAAGGCGTAGGCGGCGTTGCCGGCACCGCCGAGTACGGCACCACCACCGGCCGCGCGCGTCGCGTAGGCTGGTTCGACGGCGTGCTCGCGCGCTACACTGCGCGCATCAACGGCGTCACCTCCGTCGCGCTCACACGCCTCGACTCACTTTCGGCGTTCGAGCACATCAAGGTCTGCGTCGCCTACGAGGTGGACGGCCGCCGGGTGAACACGCTCCCGGCGACGCTCACCGAGGCGCAGCGCGCCCGCCCGGTCTATGAGCAGTTGCCGGGCTGGCGGCAGGACGTGACGGATGTGCGCCACCTAGGAGACCTGCCCACCCATGCGCGGCAATACGTCCGCCGCATCGAGCAGTTCATCGGCGCGCCGGTGGACATGATCTCGGTCGGCCCGGAACGCGAGCAGGCGATCGTCACGCGCGACATCTTCGGCGTCTCGCTGTAGACCGCGGAGCGAGGCAACGCGATGTCGACCGCCTCGCTGATCCTGCACGTGCTGGCCGCCGCCATGCTCGTGGGCGGCGAGCTGCTGCTCTTCATCGCCGTCACGCCCGCGAGCTGGCTGATCGACGACGAACGCCTGCGCCGCGCGGTGACGCGTGTGATCGCGCGCCGCTTCGCCATGCTCACGGTGATCGCGCTCGTGGTGCTGCTGGCCACCGGGCTCTACCAGCTGCTCTCCAACGACTTCACGCCCACGCAGCTGCGCGAACACCCCGGCGACTACCGCTGGGGCTCGATCTTCATCCTCAAGATGGCGCTCACCGCCGCGCTGCTCGTGATGATCGGCATCCACGGCGCGGTGCTGGGCCCGCGCATCGCGCGCGCTTCGGACCGTGCGGACGGGGACGCGGACGGGGACGGGGACGGGGCGCGGGTTGTGCTCGAGGGCCTGCGGCGCAACTCGCTGCTCTTCTCGCTGGGGATGCTGCTGGTGTCGGTCGCGGTGCTGGCGCTCGGGGTCGCGCTCGCCGACCACAACTTCTCGTTCGCGCGCGCCGGCTGAGCCGCCGGCCCAGGCGATGCCCGCCGCCCCGCCCCGGCCGCCCCGGCCGTCCCGGCCCCTGCGGCCACTGGGCCCGCCGCGCACGCTGCCCGACCTGCTGCGCCCCGACCTCACGCTGGTGTTCGCCGGCATCAACCCGGGCGTCTACTCCGCGCGCGCGAGCCACTACTACGCGCACCCCGGCAACGGCTTCTGGCGCGCGCTCGCCGGCGCCGCCGTCGAACCGGCCGACGACCGGCGGCTGCCGCTCGACTGCGGCATCAGCTTCACCGACGTGGTGAAGCGCGTCGTCACCGACAGCACCGAGGTGAGCGCGCGCGCGCTGCGTGCCGCCTTCCCGGCGTTCCGCCGCCGCATCGCCTACGCACGGCCGCGAGCGTTGTGCTTCACGACCACGCGCGCGTTCGACGCGCTCTTCCCCGGCCTGCGCGCCCCCGGCGCGTGGGGCCGCCAGCCGGCCGTACTGGAGGGCGCCGAGCTGTGGGCGATGCCCTCCACCTCCGGCCGCGCGGCCGCGCGCCGCGACGAGGTGCACCGCGTGCTCACCGAGCTGGCGCGCTCGCTCGCTCCCGCGCACGGCGCCGGGCCGGCGGCGCGATGACCGGCGAGGCGGCGGGTGACCGGCGCTACCAGCCAGACGACGGCTGCCCGCTGTTCAGCGCGCGGCTGGAGGAGCACCTGGTCGCCGTCACGCGCGGCGAGGCGCCGAACCGCGGCCGCTTCTGCAGCCACTGCTACACGCCGATGGCGATGCAGTCGCTGCGCTGCGCACACTGCGGCACCGAGACCGCCGAGCGCGCGCCGGCCGAGCAGGTCCCGCAGACGATCGTCGAGCTGTTGCGCGACGTGCGGCGCACAGAGAGCCGCTGGGTGAACGGCTTCGCCTACCTCGGCGTGCTGACCGCGGTGGTCGGCGGGCTGGTGGTGGTGCTCGGGATCCCGGCGCTGCGCGACAGCCTGATCGCGGCGACGATCGTCTACGGCCTGATCCTGCTCGTCGGCAGCCGCGTGCTCGCCGGGGTCCTCGGCGGCTACTACGGCGACCGCATCGGCTTCGAGCGCGCGCGCGCGCGCCTGCGCGAGCAGTGGGCGGCGTGGCTCGCCGCGCGCGAACGCACTGGCCGAGCGCCCTAGCGCTTCACCGGCAGCGGCAGCCCAGCGGCGCACCCCGCCGCACGCACCAGGCGAGAACTAGCGCTTCACCGGCAGCGGCAGGTCCGGCAGCACAGCGGCGCGCCCTAGCGTTTCACCGGCAGCGGTAGATCGATGCGGTGGCGCGCTAGCTCGGCGCTGATGCGCTCGGCCGCGCCCGCCGAGGCGGGCAACAGCGGCAGCCGCGGGTCGCCGACGGCGAAGCCGAGCGCGTTCAGCGCGCACTTCGTCGGGATCGGGTTGCTCTCCACGAACAGCACGTCGACCAGCGGCAGCAGGCGGCGGTGGATCTCCGCCGCCGCCGCATTCGACCCGGCGACGCAGGCCGCGATCAGCTCGCAGATCTGCCACCCCACCAGGTGCGCCGCGACCGAGACCACGCCGTAGCCGCCGATCGCCAGTACCGGCAGCGTGTCGGAGTCGTTACCCGACCAGACGCGGAAGCCCGACGCAGCGTGCTCGATGATGCGCGCGATCTGGCCGAGGTCCCCGCTCGCCTCCTTTACGCCAACGATGCCGGGCACCTGCGAGAGCCGGATCGTGGTGTCGGCGCTCATGTTCAGGCTGGTGCGGCCGGGAACATTGTAGAGCAGCCCCGGCAGCGTGGTCGCCTCCGCGATCGCGGTGAAGTGGCGGACCAGGCCCTCCTGCGTCGGCTTGTTGTACGCCGGCACCGTCAGCAGCACGCCGTCGAGGCCGGCGCGCTCCGCCTCGCGCGTCATCTCGATCGACTGCGCGGTACTGTTGTTGGTCGCGCCGGCGATCACCGCTACCGCGGGGCCCACGGCGCGCTTCACGGTGCGCCAGACGCGCACCTGCTCCTCGGGCGTCAGCGTCGGCGCCTCCCCGGTCGTGCCGGTGGCGACGATCCCGTCCGTCCCGGAGGCCACCAGCGCCCGCGCCAGCTCGGCGCAGGCGGCGTCGTCCACCTCCCCGGAGGCGGTCATCGGCGTCACCATCGCGGTCAGCAGGCGGCCGAACTCAGCGATCATCGCAGCTCTCCCTCCCGGCGGGTCCACCGCCGGCGCGGCCCGCCGGGGAGCGCGAGCCGCCTACCCCTACAACTTACCGCGGCGGATCAACTCCTCCGCGATCTGGACGGCGTTGGTCGCGGCGCCCTTGCGCAGGTTGTCGGAGACGGTCCACAGCACGAGCCCGTACGGCACGGTCGGGTCGGCGCGCAACCGCCCCACGAACACGCGGTCGTCGCCCTCGGAGCTGAGCGGCGTGGGGTAGAGCGCGCGCGCCTGGTCGTCCTGCAGCTCCACGCCGGGCTGCCCGCGCAGCGCCTCGCGTGCCTGCTCGACGCTCAGCGGGCCGTCGAACTCCACGTGCACCGCCGAGCCATGGCCGATGATCGTCGGCACGCGCACGCAGGTGGCGGCGAACGGCAGCGCCGGGAGGTGCAGGATCTTGCGCGTCTCGTCGCGCATCTTGCGCTCCTCGCCGGTGAAGCCATCCTCACCGAAGGCGTCGACGTGCGGGATGACGTTGAGCGCGATCTGGTGCGGATACACCTGCGGCGGCGGCATCGGCTCGCCGCGCCCGTAGGCCCGCAACTGGGCGCGCAGCTCCTCGACCGCCGCCGCGCCGGTGCCGGAGACGGCCTGGTAGGTGGCCGCGGTCACGCGCTTGAGCGGCTGGAGCTGGCGCAGCGCGTGCAGCGCCATCACGATCGGCGTGGTGGTGCAGTTCGGGATCGAGATGATGCCCTGGTGCCACTCCACGTCGTCGCCGTTCACCTCCGGCACCACCACCGGCACCGCCGGCTCCATGCGGTACGCCGAGCCGTCGTCGATCATCACCGCCCCACGCTCCACCACCTTCGGCCCCCACTGGCGCGAGGCCGCGCTGGTGGCCGAGCAGAACACGAGGTCGACGCCGTCGAGCGCCTGCTCCGTGGTCTCGCCCACCACGTACTCGCGGCCGCGGAACGCCATGCGGCGGCCGGCCGACCGCGCCGTCGCCAGCAGCCGCAGCTCGCCAACCGGGAAGGCGCGCTCCGCGGCGACGCGCAGGAACACTTCGCCCACGGCGCCGGAGGCCCCGATCACCGCCACGGTCAGGGACTTCGCCGACTTCGTCGATCTTGCCGGTTTCGCCATCGCCACCCCACGGACGCCGCCGCGTCGCCGCAGCTCCACCGCCGCCACGCCATGATACGAACGCCGCGGGCGCGGTGCGAGCACGCGGGCGGGGCGGGCGCGCACCGCGCGGGCTAGCGCAGTCCGATCAGCTCGCCGAGGCCGACCGTGAGGTTCTCCCGCTCCATCACCGCGCGGATCGCCAGCAATACCCCGGGCATGAAGGAGTCGCGGCCGATCGAGTCGTGGCGCAGCGTGAGCGTCTGGCCGGGCCCGCCGAGGATCACCTCCTGGTGCGCCACCAGCCCCGGCAGCCGCACCGAGTGCAGCCCGACGCCGCCGAGCACGCCGCCGCGGCTGCCCTCCACCGGGGTGATCCGCGGCTGCGGGTGATCGAAGTCGCTGCCGCGCGCCGCGCGCATCAGCCGCGCGGTCTCGATCGCGGTGCCGGAGGGCGCGTCCACCTTGCGGTCGTGGTGCAGCTCGATGATCTCCGCGGCATCAAAATAGCGGGCGGCGATCTGCGCGAGGTGCATCAGCACCACCGCGCCGATGGCAAAGTTGGGCGCCACTAGCGCGCCGAGCCTGCGCCGCTCGCAGCCCGCGCGTAGCGCCTCGACGGTCTCCGCCGCGATGCCGGAGGTGCCGATCACCGGGCGCACGCCGGCGGCCAGCGCGGCGGCCACGATCTGGGGCACGAACGCCGCGTTCGTGAAGTCCACCACCACGTCCGGCCTGGTCGCGGCAAAGAGCGCAGCCGGATCGGGCTGCAGGCGGTAGAGCGCGCCCCCGGCCGCGCGGTGCTTGCCGGCCGCCCCGCGCGGAGCGATCACGCCCACCAGCTGGAGGTCGCTCTGCGCCTCCAGCGCCGCGATCACCGTGGCGCCCATGTTGCCGGTACCGGACACCGCGACTCGGATCATCGCTTCCCCCGCCCGGGGGCGCCGGTCCCCGACACGACTGCGCCCCGGTCACTAGGGGCGCAGTGTATGCCAACTAACCGTATGCCAACTGACCGCAGCGAGCGGGCTACCAGCGCCGCCCACCGGACGGGGGCCGGGGCGGGGGCGGCGCATTGTCTCGGGGCGCATTGTCTCGGGGCGCATTGTCTCGGGGCGCATTGTCTCGGGGCGCACCGCCGCGCCCGCCGCCGTAGCCGCCGCCGCTGCCGAAGCCGCCGCGGTCGCCACCGCCACCGGGCCCGCCGCGTCCGCCGCCACCGCCACCGGGCCCGCCGCCACCGCCACCGGGCCCGCCGCGTCCGCCACCACCGGGGCCACCGCGTCCGCCACCACCGGGG
>SHYR01000014.1 GCA_009692705.1 Dehalococcoidia bacterium | reverse complement strand
GACCGGCACGGTCCACGGGGGCCAGGTGAGCGCGACCAGCACGAACGCCACGAAGGCCGCGGTGACCGCGAGCGTGACCGCAAAGACGGCGGCGCCGACCGCCGCCGCCGCGCGCTGGCGCCAGACGTCGTTCACGTGCGTCTCCCGGCCGCGCTCGCGGCTGTGGGCCGAGCCGGGCGAGGGAGCCCGCGCCCCGTGGCGCTAGTATCGGCGCGCCCGCCACGCACCTGAAGCTGAAGACAGCCCCGCTCGCCGCAGCGGCACGGCGCGCCCTATCCTGTCGGGCGATGCCGCGCCTCAATCCGCTCGTCTGGGAGACGCTCGTGGCCGCGGCGACGATGACCGTGTTGCCCACCCTCGTGGCCCTGCTGTAACCGGCTCGTCACCGGCCTCTCACCGTGGCCGTACGTCGTGCTCGGCGAGGCTGCCGGGGTCGGCTAGGGCGTGGTGATGCTCGCGCTCACCGCCCCGCGACGACGTCGCTAGCAGGTCCGCCGCGCCGGAAGGATGCGACCGTGCCCCACGACATCGCTCACGAGGTCGAACCACTGCTCGAGCGGCTGACCAACGCCTACGGCCCGTCCGGCCACGAGGGTCCGGTGCGCCTGCTAATGCGCGACGAGCTGTCGCCGCTTGCCGACGCGGTGGAGACCGACGGCCTGGGCTCGCTGATCGCCCGCTTCGACGGCGCCAGCGAGCGGCCGCGCATCATGCTCGCGGCGCACATGGACGAGCTGGGGCTGCTGGTGCGCCGGGTGACGGCGGAGGGGTTCGTGCAGTTCCAGCCGCTCGGCGGCTGGCTCGACCAGGCGCTGATCAACCAGCGCTGGGTGGTGCTCACCAGCCACGGAGCGGTGCCCGGCGTGACCGGCATCAAAACCGTGCATGTGATGACCGCCGAGGCGCGCGGCAAACTCTTCAAGCGCGAGGAGATGTTCATCGACGTCGGCGCCACCAGCCGCACGGACGCCGAGCAGCGGCTCGGCATCCGCCCCGGGGACCCGGTGGCGCCGGACAGCCGCTTCGTGCCGCTGGCCGGCGGGCAGCTCTACCTCGCGAAGGCGTGGGACGACCGCGCCGGACTCGCGGTGATCGTGCTCGCGATGCGCGAGCTGCGCGCGGGCGGGCCGCCGCCGAACACCGTCTTCGCCGTCGCCACCGTGCAGGAGGAAGTGGGGCTGCGCGGCGCCGAGACCAGCGCCTACCGCGTGCAGCCCGACATCGGCATCAACCTCGAGTCCGGCGTGGCCTCCGACTACCCCGGTATCAGCGAGGAGGAGGCGCAGGAGCGCCTGGGCAAGGGCCCGGCGATCTCCCTCCACGACAGCTCGATGCTGCCCAACCTCCAGCTCCGCGACTTCGTGATCGAGACCGCACGCGAGATCGGCGTGCCGCTGCAGTTCAACGTGCTCAGCGGCTACGGGCAGGACGGCTCCGCCATGCAGCGCTCGCACGCCGGCGCGCCCGCGATCAATATCACGGTGCCGACGCGCTACCTGCACAGCCACCACGGCGTGATCCACCGCGACGACCTGCTGCACGCCGCGCAGTTGCTCACGGCGCTCGTGCGCCGCCTCGACGCCGCCACCGTGGAGCGCATCCGCCACTTCGACTAACGCGGTCGAGCGCGGCGGGACGCGCTTCCGCCCCGCGCCGCCCGCGAGCCGGGCGGCTAGCGGCGTCCGGCCGTCGAGCGGAATGGGTTGCCGAGGCGCTGCGCGCGGGGCGCGCACTCCGGACAGAGCACCGACTTGGCGCGGAACTTCGTGCCGCCCTTGATCACGTACGTGCCGCAGAGCGCGCACTTGCCCTCCACACCACCGGTCTCGCCGTACTTGTACGCGCCCTCGTGCAGGGAGCGCGTCTCCGGCTCCGCGGCCCGGGCCACTGGCGCCGCCGCGGCGGGCGTGCTGCCTACCTGCTGACGCGCCACCACGCGGTCCCGGTACCAAAGCGCGTTAATCTCGGTGAAACGCCGCTGGTCCGCGGGCAGATCCGGCTCCGGGAAGATCGCGGTCACCGGGCAGGCCGGCTGGCAGGCGCCGCAGTCGATGCACTCCACGGGGTCGATGTAGAGCATGCGGTCGACGCCCTCTTCGAAGTGGATGCAATCCACCGGGCAGACTTCGACGCACGACTGGTCCGTCGTGTCGATGCACGGCTGGGTGATCACGAACGTCACAGTCAGCGCCTCCGTCCAGCTCGTGCCGGGTCGCGGGCGCCGGCGCCACGCCGGCTGCCGCGCGAGATTACCGCTCCGGCGCGATGCGATCCACGCGCGCGGCCCCCGCCGCCCCGGACGCCCCGGGTAGCCGCTCGGCGAGGTACTCCGCGAGGTGCTGCACGCGCAGGCTCAGCCCCGAGGCATCGACGCCGCCGCGGAGTTGCAGCAGGCAGCCGGGGTTGTCCGTGACCAGCACGCTCGCGCCGGTCTCCTCGGCGGCATCGAGCTTGCGCTCCAGCACGAGCGCCGAGAGCTCGGGCGCGCCGAGCGAGGTGAGACCGCCGAAGCCGCAGCACGCGCCGCCCGCGACCGGCCGCGTCTCGACGCCGCAGAGGTCGCGCAGCAGGCGCTCGACGCGGTCCCCCGCGCCGAGCCTGGTCGCCGACTGGCAGAAGCGGTGCACCGCCACCGCCCCCGGCGCACCGCCCGTCAGCGAGCCGGCCGGCAGCCGCGCGGGGCCGTCGAGGTACGACGCGAGGTCCTGCACGCGCCCGGCGAGCCGTCGCGCGCGCTCCAGCCATGCCGGGTCATCCGCGAACAAGCGCTCGTAGTCGTGCCGGATCGCCGCGGCGCAGCTCGGCGCGGGCGTGACCACATCCGTGAGCGCATCGCCCGTATCGCCCGCATCGCCTGTGCCCTCGAACGCCTCGATCGTCGCGCGCGCCATGCGCCGCGCCGCCGCCCAGTCCCCGGCGTCGAACGCCACCAGCCCACAGCAGTGCTGCGACGCGGGCACATCGACCTGCACGCCGGCGGCGCGCAGCAGGCGTGCGCTCGCGACGTCGATCTCTGGCAGCAGCCGGTCGGCGACGCACTGCAGCAGCAGCGATGCGCGGCGGCCGCCGGCGGCGGCCGCCGGCGCGAGCGGCACCCGCGGCGCGCTGCGCGTGCCGCGACGGCGCGACGGGCGGAGCGGGATCGCGCGCAGCGCCGCGCGCCGGCGCGCCGGGCGGAGCGGGATCGCGGGCGGCGTGCGCCAGCGCAGCCGGGCCGGCAGCCACGGCAGGCGCGTGAAGCGACCGCGGCGAAACGGCAGCAGCGCGAGGCCGCACAGCGCTGCCGCGACCGCCACCGCGCGCCGCGAGCCGAACGCACGCAGCGCCAGCCGCTGCCAGTGGGGGCCGCGGCCGGCCTCCACCACCCGGCGGCGCACCGCGAGGATCTGCTCGGGCAGCGGGATCGCGACCGGGCAGACCTCGGCGCACGCGCCGCAGGAGAGACAGAGCGACTGCGGCCCCGCCGCCGCCTCGAGGCCGTGGTGGAACGCGGTCGTGACCAGCCCGATGGGGCCGCTGTAGACGTGCCCGAAAGCGTGCCCGCCGACCATCGCGTAGGCGGGGCAGACGTTCGCGCAGGCACCGCAGCGCACGCAGCGCAGCGCCTCCGCCACGTCCAGCTCGCGCGCCATCGCGGAGCGCCCGTTGTCGACGAGCACGTAGTGCAGCTCATGGCCCGGCAGCGGGCCGCCGACGAAGCTGGTGTAGGTGGTGATCGGCTGGCCGGTCGCGGAGCGGGCCAGCAGGCGGATCAGGTGCACGGCGTCGTCGAAGCCCGGCACCAGCTTGTCGACACTCGCCGTGACGATGTGCAGCCGCGGCAACGCGCTCACCAGCCGCCCGTTGCCCTCGTTGCTCACGATCACGGCGCTGCCGCTCTCCGCAATCAGCGCGTTGGCGCCGGTCAGCCCCGCGCCCGCGTGCAGGAACGCGTCGCGCAGCCCCCCGCGCGCCGCGCGCACCATCGCGGGGATGTCGTCGGGGTCCAGTGGCTCGCCGGTGGCGCGCGAGAGCAGTGCGGCGGCGGTGCTGCGGCGCAGGTGGATCGCCGGCATCACGAGGTGGCTGGGGCGGTCCCCGGCGAGCTGCAGCAGCCACTCGCCGAGGTCGCTCTCCACACAGCGCACGCCCGCACGCTCGAGCTGCTCGTTCAGCAGCAGCTCCTCGGAGACCATCGACTTCCCCTTGACCACGAGCGCGACGCCGCGCTCGTGGCAGAGCCGCTCGATGTAGGCGCAGGCGTCCGCCGCGTCGCTGGCCTCGTAGACCACCGCGCCCGCGGCCTCGGCGGCAGCACGGAAGCGCGCGAGGTGCGCCGCGGGGTCGGCGCGCACGGCGTCCTTCGCCGCCGCCAGCTCGCCGCGCAGCACGCCGAAGGACGCGCCGGCGATCGCCTCCGCCTCCGCCACCTGCGCATCGCGCACCGCGCGCCACGACTGCTGGAACGGCACCAGCCCGCGCCGCACGTCCACGTTCGCGAGCGCGGCGCGGTAGCGCTCGCGGAAAGGTGCGCGGCCCGCCACCTCACCGCCGGCGCTCACCGCAGCAGCACCACATGCACCGCCGACGGGCCCTGCACGCCGATCGTCAGCGAGCGCTCGATGTCGGCGGTGCGTGAGGGGCCGGTGACCAGCGCGGCGTACGCGGGGGCGCGCCCCGACGCCGGCGCCAGCAACGCGCGCAGTGCGAAGAGGTCGGGGTGCAGATCGCCCGGCGCGACGAGCGCGATCAGCGTGCGCGAGAGCATGGAGACCGCGCGGTCGGCGAGCGTCTCCTCCACCAGCAGCACCGAGCCCGTCTCTGCCACCGCCACCCGCGCACGCACGATCCCCACCGCCACGTCGGCGGTGGCGCTCGCCGCGCCGGCTTCAGCGGGGATGAACGCGCGCGCGCCCAGGCGCTCCAGTAGCTCGGCAGGCACGGTGGCCGCGGGCGCAACCGCGATCCTGCCCGCCTCGCCTGCCAGTTCCAGCGCGAGCGTGGCGATCTGCGCCCACGCGAGGTCGCGGTGCACGCGCGCGTCGCTGCGCTCGGCCTCGCGTGCGAAGCGATCGATCAGCGCGGACATCGCCATGGGTCGGTATGCTACGGGAACGGCGCAGGCGCCGGTAGCGCGCGCGGCCCTCGCAGACGCAGCCGCGGCAGCTCAAGACAAGATCAGCCGCGAGCAGAAGATGAGTAGAAGAATGAGCAGAAAAGGAGAGAGCCCGGCGAATCGCCGGGCTCTCTCCTTTCGTCGGTTCCGCGGTACGCACCCGAATGGCCCTGAGGCCCCCCGCGGCCGCCAACTCCGCCTAGCGGCGGAAGCCGCCGCTGCCGGAGGAGCCGGAAGACCGGCCGCCGCCGCCACCACCCCACGAATCACGCGAGCCGCCGCCGCCACCACCGCCACCGCCGCCGCCGAAGCCGCGGCTGCCGCCGGTGGACTCGCGAGGCCTCGCCTCGTTGACGTTCAGCGCGCGCCCGCCGAAGTCCTTGCCGTTAAGTGCCGCAATCGCCTTCGTCGCGTCCTCGTTGGACATCTCGACGAAGCCGAACCCACGCGGACGCCCAGTTTCACGGTCGGTCGGCAACGCTACCGAAACGACCTCACCGTGCGCCGCAAACATCTGCCGCACCTCAGCCTCGGTGGCCTGGAACGGCAGGTTTCCCACATAGATCTTCTGAACCAAGAAACACTCACTCCTCGTCGGCCTAGCCGACCTTACGGGCCACCCCATCGGGGGCAGCCGACTGTTGGAATCTCAGGCTCGACGCGGGCGCTCGGGTGAGGACGACGTTGTTGAGGTGCTGAGAACCGGGCGTTCGATTCTGCGCCCGCAAATAAGATACACGATGAACGCTCAACTTGCCACTCTCACCGCACACCGGACAGCGTTCCGCCACCGCCGCCGGCATCGAGGCGCTGCCGCAGCAGTGCCCCGATGCGTGCGCGCAAGGACTCGCGGGCGGATCGGAACGCCTGGCGCCGCGCTTCGGCGGTGCCAACCGCAACGGCCGGATCGGGCGTGCTCCAGTTCAGCCGCTCGCGACCGCCGGGGAAGGCGGAACAGGACTCGGCAGCCTCGTCGCAGACCGTGATCACGTAGTCCCAGGGCTCTTCACGGAAGCGATCGAGGTGCTTCGACTCAGCCCCCGAGACGTCGATGCCGGCCTCAGCCATCACCTCGACCGTGAGCGGGTTGAGCCCGGCCGGATCTGTCCCTGCGGAGCGCACGTCCCATCCCTCGCCCGCGGCGGCGCGCAGCAGCGCCTCGGCGATCTGCGAGCGAGCGGAGTTGCCGGTGCAGAGGAAGAGAACGCGCGTCACCGGTGCTCGTCCGCCGCCGTCGCGTTGGCCTGCGCCGGCGCCCGGGCCAGCGGACCGGCCACCACGGCGTATACAACGCCGCCGAGTAACGCGCCGGCGATCGGCCCCAGCCAGTACACCCAGTGCACGGTCCACGTCCCGGACAGCAGCGCCGGCCCGAACGAACGCGCGGGGTTCATCGAGGCACCGGCGATCGGTCCCGCGAAGGTCGCGGCCAGCGCGACGTATCCGCCGATCGCGATCGCGGCCGTGCCGGCGACGGCCCGGTAATCGGTCGCGAATGCGGCGATCACGAGCATCAGGAAGAACGTCAGGATCACCTCGAGCAGCAAGGCCTGTCCGGCGCCACCCGACGGCATCGTCGCGCCGAGGTGCGCGACGTTCCCGAACAGCGCGCGATGCGCCGCGCTCGCGCCCACCGCGCCGAGCAGCTGCGCACCGATGTACGCGGGCACCAGGCGGCGCGGAAACTCCCCCATCGCGGCGAAGGCCAGCGTGACCGCGGGGTTGATGTGCGCGCCCGAGACGTACCCGAGCGCATAGATCGCGACCATCACCGCGAGCCCGAAGCTCAGGCCGATCCCGAGCGACGTGACCCCGCCGCCGCTGACGCGGTCGACTACCACCGCCCCGGGACCGGCGAAGACCAGCAGGAACGTGCCTAGGGCCTCAGCGGCGCACGCTCGCAGCGAAAGCGTCGTTGGCATCACCGGACAGCATACGTGCGCCCGGCCGGTGGCGCGCCACCGGCCGCAAGACGGGCGCCCGGCGGGTCACTGGTGCGAACGGGCACGGCGCGGCGAGAATGCCAGCGGACAGCCGCGCGCCGATGCGCGACCGCATCGCGGTGCGGAAGTAGGAGGTCACGCCGACACCGCCCACGCCGTGCAGGACATGGAGCTCGCCGGGCGCACCGTTCGCCGCAGCTACTGCCAGTCCTGCAAAGACTGGCACGACTTCGTGGCGGCCCCCAAGCCATATGGCAGTCCATCGCCCGGCCCTCGCCCGCACGCCTCGCGGCGCCGCCTCTGCCGCAAGCTCCCCCTGCCCCGCAATGGCGGCAGCGTGCAAGCAGCGCGCCGGTTACGCTGTGCGCGCGGCCCCGCGGAGACGACATGGCGGCACGGTCCCTCCACCCCACTATTGCGCATCGCCCCCCGCCGGAGGCCACCGGCGGGGGGCTCACGCCCCAGCGCGCGCGCGGCCCGCGACGCATCGTGCGCGTCAGCTACGAGCGCTTCGACCGTCCGCCGTGGCTCGACACCGCCATCTCGCGCACGCTGCTGGAGCGTGCCGCGGCCGGGCTGGAGCCGGAGACGCTGCGGCTCTACCGCCCAGCGCGCGTGCTCGCGTTCGGCCCCGCCGATCGCGCCTCGCCCGGGTACGCGGCCGCGCGCCGCGCCGCCCTCGACGCGGGCTACACGCCGGTGGAGCGGCTCGCCGGCGGGCGCGCGGCAGTCTTCCACTCCGGCACGATCGGGCTCGCCTGGACGGTCCCGGACCAGCACGCGCGCGCAGGCGTGCGCGAACGCTTCGAGCTGGCGGCGGAGTTGATCGCGTCCGCCCTGCGCGCGCTCGGCGTGGACGCGCGCGTGGGCGCCGTCCCCGATGAGTACTGCCCAGGGGCGTACAGCGTGAACGCCGGCGGGCGCACGAAGCTCGCCGGGCTCGGCCAGCGGGTGCTGCCGCACGCCGCGCACATCGGCGGCGTGCTGGTGGTGAGCGGCGCGGAGGCGATCCGCGAGGCGCTGGCGCCCGTGTACCGCGCGCTGGCGCTGGACTGGGACCCCGCCGCGGTGGGCAGCATCGAGCAGGAGCGCGGCCCGGTGGCGCACGCGACCGTGGTCGAGGCGCTGGCGCGCGCCTTCGGCGCTCAATTCGAGCTCGTGGAGGCGCCGGTCAGCGCCGAGGCGCGCGCGCTGGCCCTGGGCGCGGGGCAGCCGCTCGAGCCCCCGACTCGGCCGGTGCGCTGATGGCGGACACGCCGCGCGGCGCCGGGGAGCCACTGGTGCGGCTGCCACTGCACGACCGCCACCTCGCGGCGGGGGCGCGCATGGCCCCCTTCGCCGGCTGGGAGATGCCGCTGCAGTACGCGGGCATCCTCGCCGAGCACGAGGCCGTGCGCTCTCACGCCGGCCTCTTCGACGTCTCGCACATGGGGCGCGTGCGCGTGCGCGGCGACGACGCCGCCGCGCGCATCCGGCGCGCGACCAGCTACGACGTGCGCCGCGAGCCCCCGGGGGGCGCCCACTACGCGCTCTACTGTACCGAGGGCGGTGGCATCGCCGACGACATCATGGTGTACCGCATCGACCATGCCCGCTGGCTGGTGGTGCACAATGCCGCCAACGCTGCGGCGGGCTACGAGCGGCTGCGTGCCGTCGCGGGGGACGCCGCCGAGGAAGTCACGCGCGATACCGTGATGCTCGCGATCCAGGGCCCGCGCGCCATCGTGGCCGTGCGCCATGTGCTCGGCGGCGCGATCGACGCGCTCGCCACGCGCACCTGCGCGGAGGTGGCGTGGCAGGGCGGCACGGTCTTCGTCGCGCGCACCGGCTACACCGGCGAGGACGGCATGGAGTGCATCGCAGACCGCGAGCGCGGGGCGGCGCTGTGGGATTCCTTCGTGGCCGCAGGCGTGCCCCCCGTGGGGCTGGGCGCGCGTGACACGCTGCGGCTGGAGGCGGCGCTCCCGCTGCACGGCCACGACATCACGGCCGACACCAACCCCTACGAGGCCGGCCTCGGCTGGGCGGTCACGCTGGACGACGGCGAGCCGTTCACCGGCCGCCCCGCGCTCCAGCGGCTGGCGGCGACGGCGGCGGAGCGCAGGCTCGGCCACCTGCGCCTGACGGGCCGCGGCGTGCCGCGGGCTGGATACGCCGTGCTTGATCCGTCCACCGGCGGACGCGCGATCGCCACCCTCACCAGCGGCGCGTACAGCCCGACCCTGCGCGCCGGGATCGGCATGGGCTACCTCCCGCGGCACCGCGCCGCCGTCGGAACGGCGCTGGCGATCGAGATTCGGGGTCAGCGGGTGGCGGCGGAGGTCGTGCCCCGCCCGTTCTACCGCCGCCCGCAGTGACGGCCTTGCCGGTGAGCGGCCTGCGGGACACTCTGACCCCGACCAGGCGAACGTGAAGGATGGAGCGACCGTGGAATTCCCGCCACAGCTGCGTTACACCACTTCGGACGAGTGGCTCCACGTGCAGGGACGCGAGGGCGTCGTGGGGATCACGGACCACGCGCAGGATCAGCTCGGCGACATCGTCTTCGTGGAGCTGCCGGAGATCGGCCGCCAGGTGAAGCGTGGCGAGGCCTTCGGCGTGATCGAGTCGGTAAAGGCGGTCTGCGACCTCCACACCCCGGTGGACGGCGAGGTGATCGCCCGCAACGACGCGCTGACGGATGCGCCCGAGCTCGTCAACCGCTCCCCGTACGCAGACGGCTGGATGATCCGGCTGCGGCTCTCCGACCCCGCGCAGGCGACAGAGCTGCGCGACGCCGCCGCCTACCAGGCCGCCCTGCCCGCGGCCCCGGCGCACTAGCCGTGACCGCCGGCGGTGGCGCGCCGACGCCGTACATCCCGAACACGGACGCCGACCGCGCGCTGATGCTCGCGCGGCTCGGCATCGACAGCATCGAGACGCTGTTCGACGACCTGCCAGCCGCCCTCCGCGACCCGGCGATCGCGCTGCCACCGGCGCTGGCGGAGGCCGAGCTCATGCGGCTGCTCGCGCGGCGCGGCGCGCAGAACGCGGCCGGCGAGCGCCCCAGCTTCCTCGGCGCCGGCGCCTACCGGCGCTCGATCCCGGCGATCACGGCGCACCTCGTCTCACGCTCGGAGTTCGCCACCTCGTACACCCCGTACCAGCCGGAGATCAGCCAAGGCACGCTGCAGGCGGCGTTCGAATACCAGTCCGTGGTCTGCGAGCTCACCGGCATGGAGGTCTCCAACACCGGCATGTACGACGTGGCGAGCGCGACCGCGGAGGCGTGCCTGCTCGCCGCGCGCGTCACCGGGCGGCGGGCGCTCGCGCTGCTGGAGCCGCTGCACCCGGGCACCGCCGACGTGGTCCGCACCTACGCCTTCGGCGCCGGGCTGCGCGTGGACACGCTCTCCGCTCCGCAGGCCATGACCGCCGAGCACGCCTGCCTCGTCGCACAGCAGCCCGACTTCCTCGGTGCAATCCGCGACCTCGAGTCCGTCGCCGGCGCCGCGCACGACGCCGGCGCGCTCTGCATCGCCGTGGCCGACCCGTTCGCGCTCGGGTTGCTGCGCGCGCCGGGCGACGCGGGCGCCGACCTCGTCACCGGCGAGGGGCGCGACCTCGCGGGACCGCCCGGCTTCGGGGGGCCCTCGCTCGGCATCTTCGCCGCGCGCGAGCGCTTCCTGCGCCAGCTCCCGGGGCGCATCGTCGGCCGCACGCGCGAGCTCGCGCGCGAGGGGCACGAGCCGCGCACCGGCTACGTGCTGACGCTGCAGGCGCGCGAGCAGTTCATCCGGCGGGAGCGCGCGACGTCCAACTTCTCCACCGGGCAGGCGCTGCTGGCGCTCGCCTTCACGATCAGCGTGCAGGCGCTCGGTCCGCAGGGCCTGCGCCGAGCCGCGGAGCTGTGCTACCAGCGCGCGCACGACGCGGCGGCGCGCATCGGCGCCCTGCCGGGCTTCGCGATCGTGGAGCGCGGGCCGTGGTTCCAGGAGTTCCTCGTGCGCGGCCCGCTGCCGCCAGCGGAGCTGGCGCGGCGGCTGGCGGCGCGGGAGATCACCGCCGGGCTCGACGTCTCCGCGCGGCCGGAGCCCGAGGCACGCGACGCCCTGCTGTTCTGCGTCACGGAGGCCACGGCCCCCGAGCATGTCGACGCGCTGGTGGCGGCCATGGGGACGATCGGAGCGCGGTCGTGAGCCACGATGGCGACGTCGGCGCCCGCCTCGCCTTCGATCGCGGCGCGCCGGGACGTCGCGCCGTGGACGTGGCGCGCTGGGAGGGCACGCCGGCCGCGCTGCCCCCGCCCGGGCTGCTGCGCGACGCGGTGCGCCTGCCGGAGCTGAGCCAGGGCGAGCTGGTGCGCTACTACACGGAGCTCTCCGGCCGCAACTTCGGCGTGGACTCCGGCACCTACCCGCTCGGCTCGTGCACGATGAAATACAACCCGAAGGTGGACGACCTCGTGGCCTCGCTACCGGCGTTCGCCGAGGCGCACCCGCTGGCGCCGGCGGCGACGATGCAGGGCACGCTGCGGACGTTGGCGGAGCTGGCGGCGATGCTCGGCGAGCTCACCGGCCTGCCGGCGGTGGGCCTGGCCCCGGCCGCCGGCGCGCAGGGGGAGCTGGCCGGGATGCTGATGGTGCGGCGCGCGCTGGAGCGTCGCGGCGACCTCGCGGGCCGGCGGCGCGTGCTGGTGCCGGACAGCGCGCACGGCACCAACCCGGCGACCGCCGCGATGGCTGGGTTCGAGGTCACGGAGGTGCCCAGCGGCCCGGACGGCTCGATCGACCAGCAGGCGCTGGCGCGCACGCTGGACGGCGACGTGGCGGCGCTGATGGTGACGGTGCCGAACACGCTCGGACTGTGGGAGCGTGGCATCGAGGCGGTGGCCGCGCGCGTGCACGAAGCCGGGGCGCTGCTGTACGGCGACGGCGCCAACCTCAACGCCATCCTCGGCCGCGTGCGCTTCGGCGACCTTGGTTTCGATGTCGTGCATCTGAACCTGCACAAGACCTTCAGCACGCCGCACGGCGGGGGCGGGCCGGGCGCCGGACCGGTGTGCGCCACCCCCGCCCTCGCGCCGTTCCTCCCGGCGCCCGTGGTGACCGAGGACGCCGACGGCTCGCTGCGCCTGGTGCGACCGGAGCATTCCATCGGCCAGTTGCAGCAGTTCCACGGCAGCATCGGCGTGCTGCTGCGCGCCCACGCCTACATCCGCTCCCTCGGCATCGAGGGGCTGCGCGCCGTCTCCGCCAACGCCGTGCTGAACGCCAACTACCTGCGCGCGCTGCTGGAGGGGAGCTACGCCCTCCCCTACCAGCGGCGCGCGCTGCACGAGGTCGTCTTCTCCGGCTCGCCGCAGCGGCGCGAGCACGGCGTGCGCACCTACGACATCGCCAAGCGGCTGATCGACTACGGCTTCCACCCGCCGACGGTCTACTTCCCGCTGATCGTCGAGGAGGCGCTGATGATCGAGCCGACCGAGACGGAGTCGCGCGAGTCGATCGAGGCCTTCGCCGCGGCCCTGCGCGCGATCGCCGAGGAGGCGGAGCGCGACCCCGACCTGCTGCACGCGGCCCCCCGGCATGCGCCGATCGGCCGCCTGGACGAGGCCGGCGCGGCGCGGCGGCCGGTGCTGCGCTGGCAGCCACCGGCGCAACCAGCGGAGCCCCGCGACGAACGGTGAGCCGGCGATTGCGGTGCGCGCGCTGCGCGTGCGGCGGGCGGGACGGATCGTGCTGCCGGGCCTCTCCGTGACCGTGCCGCGGGGCATGGTCACGGACCTGCTGGGGCCAAGCGGCAGCGGCAAGAGCACACTCATGCGCGCGATCGTGGTGTGCAGGTGATCGAGTCAGGGACGGTGCTCGTGCTCGACCTGCCGGCCGGCGCCGCCGCCCTGCACCGTCGCGTCGGCTACCGGACGCAGGCGCCCGCGGTCTACCGCGACCTGACGGTGGAGGAGAACCTCCAGTACTTCGCGGCGCTCCACGGCGCCCGCCCCGGCGCCGTGGAGCGGACGCTGGAGCACGTGAATCTCGTGGAGCTGCGCCGCGACGTCGCCGCGCAGCTCTCCGGCGGCCAGCTCGGCGCGCTCGCCACCGCGCTGCACGCCGCGGCGAGCGCGCCGAGCGCCGGCAAGGCAACCCCCAGCATCGCCAGCCACCGCAGCGCGCTGCGCCTGCTGATCCGGCGCGCTCGGTCATGCGTTCGCTCCCTTCGCCGGCCCGTCCGGACCGCTGCGTCCTCATGCCGGTCCAGCGCCGGCGGGCGCATCGCTACCCACTGGCGGGGAGATCGTCGGACAGCGGCCCTACTCGGTCGCCGGTCGAAGGTCCCTTGATCGCCGGGACCGCCGTCGCCGGGGCGTTGTACGATGAGCATCGCTCGAAACACCGCTCGCGGCGCCCTCCCGGCTCGCGCGGACGCTTCCGCGTGCTGCTCGTCACTGGCAGGCCGCCTGCGCTCGGCGAGGAAAGGCAACAGATCATGACCGCGACCGTGGACGGCTTTCGCATCATCGGCACGCGCCCGGTGCGCCCGGACGGCATCGACAAGGTGACGGGCCGCGCCGAGTACGGTGCCGACGTCCACCTGCCGCGGATGCTGTATGCGCGCCTGAAGCGCAGCCCGCACGCGCACGCCATCATCAAGCGCATCGACGCGTCGAAGGCGCTCGCCCTGCCGGGCGTCGAGGCGGTAGTGACGAGCGCGGACTTCCAGGACGTGCACGATCGGACGCCGGGGGCGCAGGGACAGCCGCGGGATTTCGTGATCGGGAACTTCATCGCGGTGGACAAGGCGCTGTTCTACGGCCACCCAGTGGCGGCGGTGTGCGCCACCAGCCCGCACATCGCTGAGGACGCGCTGGCCCTGATCGACGTGGAGTATGAGGTGCTGCCGCCGGTGATGAGCGCCCGGCGCGCGATGGAGCCGGACGCGCCGATCCTGCACAGCAGCCTGCGCACGGCCGAGCCGCCCGGTGCGCCCGCGAACCCGAACCCCGAGGCGCACACCAACGTCGCGAGCCACCTGCAGGTGGCGATCGGCGACGTCGACGCGGCGTTCACGGCGGCGGATGTGATCGTGGAAGGCGAGTTCCACACCGGCACCTACCACCAGGGCTACATCGAGCCGCACACCGCCACCGCGGACTGGCACGACGACGGCAGCCTAGTCGTCTACACGAGCTCCCAGGGCAGCTTCGGCATCGTGCGCGAGCCACTCGCCAACATCCTGAAGATGCCCTCTTCGAGGATCCGGGTCGTGCCGATGGAGATCGGCGGCGGCTTCGGCGGCAAGCTGCGCATCTACTGTGAGCCGCTGGCCGCGATGCTGGCGAAGAAGACCCACCGGCCAGTGCAGTTGACGATGACGCGCGAGGAAGTGATCCAGGCCAGCGGCCCCACCTCCGGCACGCTCATCCGCGGGAAGATGGGCGCGAAGCGCGACGGCACGATCGTCGCAACCCAGCTGTGGATGGCGTACGAAGCGGGCGCCTTCCCGGGCTCCAACGTGGCCGGCGGCGTAAACACCGTGCTCGGCACGTACAACATCCCGAACGTGAAGATCGATGGCTACGACGTGCTGGTGAACCGGCCGCGCAACGCCGCCTACCGCGCCCCCGGGGTCCCCGCGCCGACGTTCGCGGCAGAGTCGCTGGTGGATGAGCTGGCCGAGCGGCTGGACATGGACCCCATGGAGCTGCGGCTCAAGAACGCGGCCCGCGAGGGCACGCGCCGTCCCAACGGCACCGTGCTCCCGACCAACGGCAACCTGGAGGTGATGGAGCAGGTCAAGAACAGCCAGCACTACCGCTCGGAGCTCACCGGCCCGCACCGCGGCCGCGGCGTGGCGGTCGGGATGTGGAACGCCGGCGCTGGGCAGCACAGCGTGAACGCCAGCGTGAACCCCGACGGCACCATCGTGCTGAACGCCGGCGCCGTCGATATCGGCGGGCTGCGGGCGACGGAGGCGATGACGATGGCGGAGGTGCTCGGCATCCCGTACGAGGACATCCGCCCGCGCGTCGTGGACACCGACGCCATCGGCTTCACCGGCATCACCGCCGGCAGCGGCACCGGCGCTGGGACATCGGCCAGCGTGTACAAGGTGGCGGGCGAGATCCGCGGCCGCATGGTCGAGCGCGCCGCCCGCATCTGGGAGATCGACAATGCCCAGGTCGAGTACGGACACGATGGAGTGCTCACCGGCCCGCCCGGCGCGGACGGCAAGCCCCGGACCATCACCTTCAAGCAGCTCGCGGCGCGCATGAACGCCAGCGGCGGCCCGATCAGCGGGCACACCGACGGCGGCGGCGCCACCGGTGGCCCAACCTTCGCGGGGCACATCGTCGACGTGGAGGTGGACCCCGACACGGGGAAGGTGACCGTGCTGCGCTACACCTGCGTCCAGGACGTCGGCCGCGCCATGCATCCCTCGTACGTCGAGGGCCAAATCCAGGGCGGCGCCGCGCAGGGCATCGGCATGGCGCTCACCGAGGAGTACTACTACGACGACGACGGCACGCTCCGCAACGCGAGCCTGCTCGACTACCGCATGCCGACCGCGCTGGACGTGCCGATGATCGAGGCGGTGCTCGTCGAGAAGTCGAACCCGGGGCATCCCTTCGGTGTGCGCGGCGTGGGCGAGATCCCGATCGTGCCACCGATGGGCGCCATCGCCAACGCGATCCACGACGCGATCGGGCTGCGCGTGCGGACCATGCCGGCCACCTCCCGCGCCATCCTCGAGCAGCTGCTGGCGCGCGCCGAGGCGGGCGCCGCGGCGGCGGGCTAGCGTCGCTTCTCCATCAGGGCCGCGAGCGTCGCATCGTAGAGGCTGGCGACCGGGTTCAAGTCGTCCCCGTCGGCCACGACCGAGACGAGCACCACCGGCTGGCCGAGCCCCCGGGCCAGCAGGCTCACCCACGGCAGCACCAGCGCCGCGACCTGCGACGTGTCCAGGGGGACCAGGGGACGTTCCAGCATGGCACTCAACTCCTTCGCGCACCCCGTGAGGACGGCAGAACACTAGCCCAGGAACGGGCAGGGTCCGCGTTCGGCGCCGCCGCATCCCGATAGTGGATAGTGCGGGGGCGACGGCGACGCCGCGCGAGCGGTGCGGCCTGCTACAGCCAGCGACCAGCCTGCGCAGGCGCTAACGCAGGAACCCGGTGGCGGTCCACGCGGACGGATCGACGTTCACGCCCCAGATCGTGACCTCCCAGTGCAGGTGCGGCCCGGTCGCGAACCCGCTGCTGCCCACGAGCCCAAGCGGCTGCCCGGGCGCCACCGCCTGCCCGACGGTGACGAAGGCCGCACCGAGGTGGTGGTAGCCGCTCTGGACGCCGGCGCCGTGGTCCACGATCACGCTCAGGCCGCGGATCGGCATCGCGCCCACCCACGACACCCGCCCGGCGGCGGGGGCGAGCACCGTCGTGCCGGCGTCGGCAGCGAGGTCGAGCCCGCCGTGAAATCCGCCGACCGGCCCGTTGTTGTACGAGCGCCCGACGCCGAAGCCCGAACTGACGACGCCCGGGATCGGCACCTGGAACCGCCCCGCCCACGCGGGCGCTGGATCGGAGCGCGCGAACTGCGTGACCCGCAGCGCGCTTTCACGCGCGCTCGCATCCGGCGTCAGCACGGCCGCGACCTCGTCGGTCAACGCGACGTGGTCCACCTCTCGCCCGCGGTCGACGACCTCGTAGGCGGCGGTCCAGCGCTGCGGCGCGCCACCCGCGCCGTCGAGCGCGCTGACCGTGAGCTGGGCGGGGCCGAGCGCGGCCTCCAGCGGCACGCCGAGCACCGCGCCGAACTCCTCACCGAGCGTGATCAGCGGGTAGCTGGCGCCGCGGAACTGCACCGTGGCGCTGACGGCGCCCGGTGCGCGCAGCCGCAGCGCGATGGTCTCGCCGGTGCCCAGCTGCGCCGGGACGGTGAGCGCCCCCGCATCTGGGCTGGCGGTGGGTGTCGCGCTGGCGCTGGCCGCGGGCGCGGGCGTGGCGGCGAGCGCGGGCGTGGGCGTCGCTGATGCGCCGGCAGCGGGCGACGGCGCAGACGCGGGTGCCGCAGCCGGGGCGGGCGTCGCGGTGTCCAGCGGACCAGCGGCCGGCGCGGCAGTCGCGTCCCGCGGGACCGCCGACACCGCCCGCTCCGATGCGCCGGAACCGCCGCCAGCACGGGCGACCGCGATCACGCCGGCGATGATGAGCGCCACCAGAGCCACCAGCGCCACGGCCGCCGCCATCTGCCACCCGGCGCGGCCGCGCCCTGGTGCCCTGCTGCCGTCGCCGCCGTCGCCGTTCGACCCTCGCTGCACGACCGCTCCTCGCTGCCGCCTGCCATTCCATCCTAGTGAGCGGCGTGCTCATGGTCCGCCGGCGGCGGGGAGCGCTTCGCTATACTTCCGCCTGCGCCACTTCCGCCTGCGCCGCTGTACCCGCTGCCCGGCTCCATCCAGATGGCGCCATCTCAGACAGGCCGCCGGACCGCGCAGGCCGGCGGCGACGTTACAGGAGGGATAGTGGAAAACCCCAGACTCGTCGCGCAGCGCATCCTCGACAACGTCGAGCGCGTAATCATCGGCAAGTCGCGCGAGGCGCGCTTCGCCCTGATCACGCTGCTCTGCCAGGGCCACCTGCTGATCGAAGACGTGCCGGGGGTCGGCAAGACGATGCTGGCGCGGGCGCTGGCCGCCTCGGCCGGCTGCAAGTTCCAGCGCATCCAGTTCACGCCGGACCTGCTGCCCAGCGACGTGACCGGCGTCTCGATTTACAACCAGGCCACCGGCAGCTTCGAGTTTCGCCCCGGCCCGATCATGGCGCAGGTGGTGCTGACCGACGAGATCAACCGCGCCACGCCGAAGACGCAGTCGGCGCTGCTGGAGGCGATGGACGAGCACCAGGTGACCGTCGATGGCATCACCCACATGCTGCCCGCGCCCTTCATGGTGATGGCGACGCAGAACCCGATCGAGTACGAGGGCACCTTCCCGCTCCCGGAGGCGCAGCTCGACCGCTTCCTGATGCGCGTGCACCTGGGCTACCCCGACCCCACCGACGAGGTGCTAATAATGGACGCGCAGCAGTCGCACCACCCGATCGAGCTACTGCGGGCCGTGACGAATCCGGACGAGGTGCTGGAGCTACAGCAGGCGGTGCGCGAGATCTACATCGACCCGCTGATCAAGCAGTACATCGTAGCGCTGGTGAACGCGACGCGGGAGCACGAGAGCAGCTACCTGGGGGCCTCGCCGCGCGGTTCACTGGCGCTCATGCGCACCACGCAGGCGTTCGCGATGCTCGAGGGCCGCGACTTCGTGCAGCCCGACGATGTGAAGCAGCTTGCGTACTGCGCGCTGGGCCACCGCGTGATCGTGAGCCCGGGCGCGCGCGTCAGGAACATCGACAGCGCCCAAATCGTCGACGAGTGCATTGAGCGCGTGCCGGTGCCGGGCGTGCGCGCTCGCGCCGGCACCTAGCCCCGGCGGGACGGCCGCAGGTGAGCGCGCGCGGAGCACAACGGAGCGGCCTGTTCACCCGCCTGCGCCGTCATCACAGCGTGGTGATCGCGGCCGTGCTCGTCGTCGTCTGCGTGCTGGTGGCGCTCGCCACCGGGTACTGGCTGCTGTTCCGCCTCGCGTACGTGGTGGGGCTGGCGATCCCATTGCTCTACTTCTGGACGCGGTCGATGGTGAACCGCCTCGAGATGGAGGTCGTGCGCCGCACGCACCGCGTGCGGCAGGGCGAGGCGCTGGAGGGACGCATCCTCCTGCGTTCCACGTCGCTGCTGCCGAAGGTGTGGCTGGAGGTGGAGGACCGCTCCTCCGTGCCGGGATACCGCTCGACGCGGGTGGTGACGCTGGGCCCGCACGCCGCCGACGCGTGGAGTTACAGCACGCCCACGCGCCGGCGCGGGCTCTACGAGCTGGGGCCGGTGGTGGTGACCGCGCGCGACCCCTTCGGCTTCTTCGCGCTCAGCCGCAGCTTCGGTCACATCGACACGGTGCTCGTGTACCCGAACGCGCCGGAGCTGCCAAGCTTCTACATCCCGCCCGCGAACCTGCCGGGGGAGGGCCGCTTCCGGCGTCGCACGCACAACGTCACGCCGAACGTCTCAGGCGTGCGCCAGTACGCGAGCGGCGACTCCTACAACCGCATCCACTGGCGCTCCACGGCGCGCACGCGCGAGCTGATGGTGAAGCTGTTCGAGCTCGACCCGGCCTCCGACATCTGGATCGTGCTCGACCTCGAGGCCGCCGCGCACGTCCCCGGCGACGAGGACGACAGCACGGAGGAGACCGCGGTCTCGCTCGCCGCTTCGATCGCGCGTTACTTCATCGCCGCCAACCGCTCGATCGGGATGATCGCGTTCGGCGACGACCTGCGTGTCAATGAGCCGGAGCGCGGCGTGAACCAGTTCACGCGCATCCTCGAGTCGCTGGCGCTGGCGCACGCCACCGGCGACGTGCCGCTGGCGGCGCTGCTCGCGGAGGAGTCGCGGCGCTTCGGCCGCCACACGACGGTGGTGGTGGTGACCGCCTCCACGGATGAGCGCTGGCCGCTGAGCTTGATGGCGCTGCAGGCGCGCGGCGTGAAGGTGGCGGCGGTGCTGCTGGAGTCGAAGACGTGGGGCGCGCCCACGACCTCGCTCGACACCTACGGCACGCTGGCGGCGGGCGGCGTCTATGCCTACACCGTGAAGCGGACGGACGACATCACGCGCGTGCTGGGCGCCGGCTCGGAGGCGCCACCCACGCGCGGCGCGCAGCGCACCGGGGCGCGGGGGGCGCCGGCGTGACCGCTCGCGTGCTCTCGCCGGGGATGCGCGGAGAGCGCGGGCGCGCCCCGACGGCGGCGGCGGAGCGCCCGCGGCGGCCGCTGCTGCTCACCACGGAGCCGTGGTTCACGTTCACGATCGTGCTCGTGGCCTTCATGTCCGCCGCTTACTCGATCGAGGCGGCGGACTGGGTCCGGGAGATGCCGTCGCTGATGGCGGCGGCGCTGATCGGCCTGGTCACCGGCTACCTGCTCGCGCTCGCGCCGATGCGCGCGGCGCCGTTGCACCTGGCGGGGATCGCGTCTGGCCTGGCGGTCGCGTTCGGCGCCACGATGCAGACGATGCGGCTCGCCGACCCGCTGACGCAGAGCGGACTGACCGGCCGCTGGTCGGAGCTCTGGCTGCGGCTCCGTGACTGGGGACGCGCGCTGGTGGAGGGCGGCATCTCGACGGACCCGCTGCCGTTCGTGCTGCTGCTGGTGTTCGGCATCTGGCTGATGTCATACATGGCGAGCTGGGCGGTCTTCCGCTGGCGCAACGCGTGGCTGGCGTTGCTGCCGGCCGGGTTCGCGCTGCTGACGAACATCTCCTACCTGCGCGGGCAGCCCTCCGGCGAACTGATCGCCTTCCTGTTCGCGGCGATGCTGCTGGTGACGCGGCTCGAGTACCTGCGCGCCGCCGCCTCGTGGCAGAACGTCCGCACCTGGCGGCCGCCGTACATGGCGGCTGAGGTGTTCACCTTCGCGATCTGGATCGCGCTGATGCTGATCGTCGCGGCATGGCTGATCCCGACCGCCAACAACTGGGGGCCGCTGGCCGACCGCTGGTCGGCGGCGATCAGCCCGCTCAGTGACCGCATCGACCGCGTGGGACGCGTCTTCATCGGCATCGGCTCCAAGCGCGGCCAGCACATCCACAGCTTCGGCGACGCGCTGCCGCTACAGGGCAAGGTGAGCCTGGACGACCCCACCGTGCTGTTCTCCGTGGTCGCTCCGCAGCCGCTCTACATGCGCGCCGCGGTCTACGACCGCTACACCGGCGCGGGCTGGACGGCCTCCTCCGGGCGCACGCAGCCGTTGCTGGGAACGAGCGTTGACGCCGCGAGCTTCGGCACCGCGACGACGCGGGAGCAGTTGCGGCGCGCGGTGGTGGTGGACGTCACCGTCGGCCGCTCGGTCGCGCCGCGCCGCCTGCTCAGCGTCGGCGATCCGCTGGCCGCGAGCGTGGGCGCGAAGCTGCTGACCGGCGCCGACCCCGCCGACGCGCTGGCACTGGTGCCAGACGCCCGGGTCGAGGACGGCGCGCAATACAGCACCGCTGGCACGGTCTCCGCGGCCTCCGCGCTCACGCTGCTGCAGTCGCGCCGTAACTACCCACAGTGGGTGGTAGACCGCTACCTCCAACTGCCGTCGGACCTGCCGCAGGACGTGCGAGACCTCGCGCAGCGCACCGCGGGCCGGATCGAGTCACCGTACGCGGCCGCTCGCGCGATCGAGGCGCACCTGCGCAGCGACTACCATCTCAACATCAATGTGCCCGCGCCGCCGCCGCGACGTGACGGCGTCGCGTACTTCCTGTTCGACGCGAAGCGCGGCTACTTCGACCACTACGCGTCGGCGATGGCGGTGATGCTGCGCACGCTCGGTATCCCGGCGCGCGTGTCGACGGGCTTCGCGCTCGAGCCCGGCGACCTCGATGCGGTGAGCAAGGCGTACGTGGTGATGGAGCGGCGCGCGTGGGCCTGGCCGGAGGCATACTTCACCGGGCTCGGCTGGGTGGAGTTCAACCCCACGCCCGGCCTGCCGCTGATCGTGCGGCCGGGCGAGGACCCGCAGATCGATCCGCTCGCCTTCGGTGGATCGGACGAGCCGACGCAGGAAGAGCTCGAGCTGCTGCTACTGCAGGACGCGAGCAGGCAGCCGGTGACCGAGAGCGAGAGCGCCGCCGGCCTCGGACCAGTGCAGCGCGCGCTGCTGGCGGTGTTCCGCTGGGCGGTGTTGGCGGCGATGGCCGCGCTGCTGGCGTGGGGGGCTGCGCTCGCCTTGTGGACGTACTGGTTCCGCGGGCTGTCTACCGCACGCGCCCGCTGGGCGAAGCTGCAGCAGCTGTCTGGGTGGGCCGGGGTGCGGGTGCCGCCGCACTTCACCGCGCTGGACGCCGCCGGCCGCCTCGAGGCGGCGCTCGGCGCCGACCTCGACCTGCACCCGCTGGCCCGCGGCTACACGCGCGAGCGCTACGGGGGCAGCGCGGCCGCGAGCGGGGACGGCGGAGACGGCGGGGACGGCGACGAGGTCGAGGCCGAGGCGCTGGCCGAAGCCTACACGTCGGCTCGCAACCGCCTGGTGAGGCGCATCCTGCGGCGCGCCGTGACCTCTGGCCCGCGCGCGCTAACGGGGCGGCAGGCGCCCGCCTGACCCCTGCGGCGTGTCCGGCAGCGCCAGCGAGTTCACCAGCCGCACCAGATCGAGGATGCGGAGCGCCTGTTCCAGCGTCGGGCTGTCGCCCGCCTCCTGCAGCGCGCCCTGCAGCGCCAGCTGCGCCGCACCGAGCGCCTGCGCGGGCGTGGACGCCGGAGGCTGCGGCCCAGCGGGCGCGGGCGTCGCCGCCGACGGGACGGCGCCGGGCGTGGTGCCGCCGCGCTCGCCCTGGCCGCCGGCGAGTGTCGGGGCGGGCGTGCCGCCGGCGGGCGGCGACGCGCCGGACGGCGACCTGCCCTGTCCCTCGCCGCTGCCCGAGTCGCCTGAGTCGCCTGAGTCGCCGGCGAGCGGCGGGTTGAGCAGGCGCAGCACCAGCTCGAGGTTGTAGCGCGCGTCGGCGTCGTCGGGGTCGCGCAGCAGCACGCGCACGAAGGCGTCGCGCGCCTCGGGCAGCGCGCCGCGACGGAAGGCATGGCTGCCGAGCGCGTAGGTCGCGTCCTGCGCGAGGCGGGGGTCCTTCGAGGACGCGGCCGCCGCGGAGGCGACGGCCGCGTCCTCGAAGCGTTCGAGCCGGTGCAGTGCGTTGCCGGTGTCGTAGGCGATCACGGGGTTGCCAGAGGCCTGCTCATCCGCGCGGCGGTAGTCGTCGAGTGCCTGCTCGTAGCGACCCGCGCGATAAGCGTCGTTGCCGTCGCGCACGAGGCGAGCGGCCGCGTCGCCGCCGCAGGCGAGCAGTAGCAGGCCCGCCGACAGCGCGCCGGCGCCCAGCACGATGCGGCCGCGGCGCAGCGGCATCCGGCGACCGCTCTCGCCGACGAGGCTGTGAGCGATCAGCAGCGTGAGCGCGGCGCCGAGGAACCACTGGAAGCGCTCCACCGGCGCGGGCTGGTGCGCGGCCTCGAACTCCGACTGCCGCAGCCGCGCGAACGCCACCGCCAGCCCGGCGAGGCGGTCGAGCTCGCGCAACTCGCCGCCGCTCGCGTCCGCGATGCGCTGCAGCGTCGCGCGGTCGAGGCGACTCGGCTCCGTCCCGCCGGCGGCATCGACGGGCACCGCAGCGCCGCGATCGGTACCGGCCGCCGCGGCGTAGATGCGTACGCCGCGCTGCCGCGCGACATCGAGCGCCGCCTCCAGCGCGCCGGGATTGGAATCCTCACCATCGCTCACCAGCACGACGGCCTGCGAGCGCGCACGGTCGGGGGTGTCGAGCAGGCCGAGCGCGACCGTCAGCGCCTGCGAGAGGTCACTGCCCGGCTGCACCAGCGCGTTTTCGCGCTGTGCCTGCGCGGCGAGCTGGTCGAGGACATCGAGGTCCAGCGTCAGCGGCGCGCGCGCGATCGCGTTGCCGGCGAAGCTCACCAGCCCCACGCGGTCGCCCTCCATGTGGCTGAGCAGCTCGTGGATCGCCGCGGCCGCCGCCGTCGCCCGGCTGGGCTGCAGGTCCGCCGCGGTCATGGAGCGCGAGATGTCGAGCGCGATCACGACGTCGATGCCGCGCCTGGACAGCGGCTGCTCCGCGCTGCCCCAGCGTGGGCGTGCGGCAGCGATGGCGATCAGCGCGAGCGCGGCGAGCAGCAGCGCCGCCCGTAGCCGCCGGCGGGCCGCGCTGCGGCCGCGGCGCAGGCTCTCGTCGCCGCCGAGCGCGGCGTCGGCCCGCCGCGAGTGGGCGCGCTCGAGCGCGAACAGCGCCGCCGCGAGCGGGAGCGCGAGCAGCGCCGCCAGCGCGAGCGGTGCGCCGAACGAGATCACGGGTACCTCCGCAGCCACGTGGAGCGCAGCGCCAGCTCAAGGGCGAGCAGCGCCACGGCGGCCCCGGCGAGCCACGGCGCGAACTCGCGGTAGGTGGTGAATCGCCGCTCGCCGACGCGGCTGCGCTCCAGCGCGCCGATCTCAGCGTAGGCGCGCGAGAGTTCCTCGCGCGTGGCGGCGTTGTAGTAGCCGCCGCCGGTGAGCGTCGCCATTTGGCGCAGCGCCGCCTCGTCGATGCCGATCGCGCCCCCGGGCCCGCGGCCGGCGACGAAGCCGATCGTGTAGAGGCGCACGCCGAGCGCCTTCGCCACCTGCGCGGCCTCCAGGGGCGGCACCTCGCCGCTGTTGTTCTCGCCGTCCGTGAGCAGCACGACCACGCGGCTGCGCGCCGTGGAGTTGCGGAGCAGGCTGAGCGACTCCGAGACGCCCAGCCCGATTGCGGTGCCGTCCGGCAGCAGACCGGAGCGCACCGCGCTCACCGTGCGCGCGAGCGCCTGGTGATCGAGCGTCAGCGGCGCGAGCGCCAGCGCGCGCGACTGGAAGATCACGATCCCAGCGCGGTCGCCCTCCAGGCCCGCTACGAACTCCGTTACGACGGAGCGCGCGGCGGCGAGCCGCGTCGTGCGGTCGGCGGCGAGCTGGTTCATCGACGACGAGACATCGAGGGCGACCACCACGTCGATCCCCTCCTCCGGGAGCGTGGTCACCGCGAGCCCCTGCTGCGGGCGCGCGAGCGCGACGGCGACGGTTGCGAGCGCGAACGCGCGCAGCACGGCGGGCGCCACGCGCAGGCGCAGCCGCCATGTGCCGAGCGCGGCGCCGCGCGCGGCGCCGAGCTCGGCGATCGCGAACGCGGGACGGGGCGTGCGCGGCCTCAGCCGCCAGGCCAGCAGGCCGAGCGCGGGCAGCGCGAGCAGCAGCAGCGCGGGGCTCGCGAAGCTCACGACGCCGCCTCCGCCGAGGTGCGCGAGCGCGACAGCTCGACGATCTCGTAGGCCGCGGTGAGGTCATGGTCCGCCGATGCGGGATCCGGGTAGCGACGCGCGTAGACGGCGGTGTCGCAGCGGTCGAGCAGCCCGGCGACGAGCCGCGCCTGCCAGCGGTCGACGCCGCGCGCGGTCATGCGCGACTGCAGCTCGCGCGTGGTGAGCGCGGTGGCACGGAAGCGGAAGCGCGCCTCGAGGTAGCCGCGCACCACGGTGGAGATCGTGCCGTAGTAGCGGTCGAAGTCGCCACCCTGCAGCAGACGCGCGGCCGCCAGCTCGTCGAGCAGGCGGCGCGCCT
>SHYR01000013.1 GCA_009692705.1 Dehalococcoidia bacterium | reverse complement strand
AGGCGCTGCTGGCCAGCGGCGCGCTGGTGGTGCTGGACGAGGCGTACATCGAGTTCTCGCACCAGGACTCGCTGGTGCGACTGGCGGCGGAGGGCGCGTCGCTGATCGTGCTGCGCACCTTCAGCAAGTGGGGCGGCCTCGCCGGGCTGCGCGTCGGCTACGGGGTGATGTCGCGCGCGATCACCGCTACCTTCCTGCAGGTGAAGCAGCCCTACGGCGTGAGCGTGCCCGCCGAGGTGGCCGCGCTCGCCTCGCTCGAAGACGCCGAGCTGCTGGACGAGCGCGCCTGCGTGATCGCCGGCGAGCGCGACCGCATGGCGGGCCTGCTGCGCGACACCGGCTGGATCGAGCCGGCGCCGTCGGAGGCGAACTTCGTGCTCTGCCGGCTGCTGCGCGGCGACGGCGCCGCCGTGCGCGAGGCGCTGCGCCGGCGCGGCGTGTTCGTGCGCTACTTCGACGGTGAGCGGTTGCGGCGGCACATCCGCATCTCCGCCGGCACGCCGCAGGACACCGACCGGCTGCTCGAGGCGCTGCGCGCGGTCGAGCGCGAACTGGACGCCGAGGCGGGGGCAGGGCAGCCGCTCGGGATGTTGGCAGGGAAGCAAGCAGCGAAATCGGAGGGCGTGTGAACGGCAGCGACCGGCGGGCGACCGTGGACCGCCGCACCGCGGAGACGCGCGTGCATGTGGAGTTGAACCTCGATGGGCGCGGCGATGCGCAGGTGGCGACGGGCATCGGCTTCTACGACCACATGCTCACCACCTTCGCGCGGCACGGCCGCTTCGACCTCCAGCTCACCTGCGAGGGCGACCTGCACATCGACGCGCACCACACCATGGAGGACGTGGCGCTGGCGCTGGGCGCCGCCGTCGACCAGGCGCTGGGCGATCGCGCGGGCATCACGCGCATGGGCGACGCCACCGTGCCGCTCGACGAGGCGCTGGTGCAGGTGGCGATCGACCTCTCCGGGCGGCCTTACGCGGCGACGGACTTCGACTTCATCGGCGAGCACATCGGCGAGGCCCCCGCGGAGATGGTGCCGCACGTGCTGCGCTCGTTCGCGACCGCCGCTCGGCTCACGCTGCACGTCCGCCAGCTCGCCGGCGCGAACGACCACCACATCGCGGAGGCGGCGATGAAGGCGCTCGGACGGGCGCTCGACGCCGCCACGCGCGCCGACGAGCGCATCGCGGGGCTGGTGCCGTCGACCAAGGGGACACTCACGACGTAACGCGTCGGCAAGGACATAACCATGCTAACCGCAGCGTGCATCCGCATCCGACACGCGACGTAATGCTCGAACCGACCACCGCCCAGGCGCTTGACTTCGCGCTCGCGCTTGCCGCCGAGGCCGACGCGATCGCGCTGCGCACCTTCCGCAGTCCGCGCCGCGAGGCGGAGGTGCGCGTGAAGGCCGACGGCACGCTGGTCACGCGCGCGGACACCGCCGTGGAGGCGATGCTGCGGCGTGAGATCGCGCAGCGCTTCCTTTCGTACGCCGTGCTCGGTGAGGAGCAGGGCTACGTCGCGGGCGCCTCCGGCGAGGCTGGTAACGCCCCGCGCTGGGTGATCGACCCAATCGACGGCACGCACAACTTCGTGCGCGGCATACCGATCTGGGCGACGCTGATCGCCTTCCAGCGCGGCGGGGTGGTGGAGGCCGGCGTGGCCTCGGCGCCGGCGCTCGGCTGGCGCTGGTGGGCGGGGCGGGAGCTGGGCGCGTACCGTGCCCCGCTGCGCGACGGCGCGATCGGGCCCGCCGAGCGCATCCATGTTTCCGACGGCGACACGATCGCGGAGGCGCAGGTGCTCTACGGCTCCTACCCGCTGACGCTCGACGCCTGGGGCGGCCGCGCCGAGGGGCTGCTGCGGGCGTGCTGGCGCGCGCGCGGCTTCGGCGACTTCTGGGGCCACTGCCTCGTCGCTGAGGGCGCGGCGGAGGTGATGCTGGAGGGCGAGATCAAGCCGTGGGACATCGCCGCGCTGCTGCCGATCATCGAGGAGGCGGGCGGCCGCCTCACCGACATCGAGGGCCGCACCACCATCGAGGCCGGGCACTCGATCACCACCAACGGCGTCCTGCACGACGACGTGCTGCGGCGGCTGCGGGCCTAGCGGCTGGCGGCGCTCGCGTATACTAGACGCCGGCGGCATCGATGCCGAGCGAGATCATCTTTGCGGTCGAAGAAGCGCCCGAGGGCGGTTACATCGCCGTCGCGCTCGGCTACTTGATCGTGACCGAGGCGGATACCATCGCCGAACTCCGCGAAATGGTGCGCGACGCCGTGTGCTGTCACTTCGAGGATGGGGAGTGGCCCCCGGTCATCCGGCTCGCAGACGACTGACGCAGGCACCGAGCGACGCCGGTCACTCGACCACCACCGACGGTGTCCTGCATGAGCAGGTGCTGCGCGTGCTGCGAGGCTAGGCGGTCGGTTCAGAGCGGACGCGAAGCAGCGCTAGATACTCGCGGACGAACTCCTCAGCCTGCGTAACGACATCGTGCGCATACGTGTCTACCTGCGTCGAATAGATCGTGGGCGGGATGATCCGATCGCAGCGTAGTCTGTGCGGTCCTGCGGAGAGTTCCAGCAGGAACATCAGTTGACTTGAGCCGGCATGAGGATGGATGAGGAGATCCCTGGCTCCGATCGCGTGGTCAATCCAGCGTTTCTTGTGCAAGGTGATGAGGTCGGCTATCTGCGACGCATCGCCCCGTCGAGCACCTGAAACGTTGTTTGCAAGTGTTCGTATTACTCGAGTGCCATCTTCGTGGAAACCGTGAATCGCAGCTGAGACGACGCCCTCGGACGTAAGGAGTTGGGCCAGCAAGTCGAGCAGTGTTTTCGTGGCGGACGGAAAGGCCTCAATCTGGACATGCACGGACGGGACTTCACAGAACGTTTGTAGGCGCGACGGATCGAATGCGGCCGTTCGTCACTGTTTCTTGAGCTCCTGGATTTGCACTGCGCAGAGTCTGTTCGAGTCTCTGCATGCCCATCCGCTCGGAGTGGTGACTATGGTGCGGATCTTGCGCAGCGAGGCCTCCGGGCACCAACAGTACTACGCCTCCGTCGCGGCAGCCTCGCCGACCGCGAACTCGAATGCCTCGATCACCTGGTTGGCGAGCAACTGCTGGCACATCGCGCGCACCGCCTGCTCGGCGGTCGGCGCGCTCGCGGCCTCCAGCGTGACCTCGATGTGCTTGCCGACGCGCACTGACTCCACGCCCGCGAAGCCGAGCGAGCGCAGCCCGTCGCGCACGGCCAGCCCCTGCGGGTCGTTCACCAGCGGCTTCAGCATCACGTCGATGCGGGCGAGGTAGCGCGCGGCCATCGGCTCTCCTCGCTCTCGGCTTAGGCGGACGGGTCGGGCAGCGGCGCGCCGGTGAGCAGCCGGTAGGCCTCGATGTAGCGTTCGGAGGTCGCGCGCACCAGCTCGGCGGGCAGCGCGGGCGGCGGCGGGTTGCGGTCCCAGCCGCTCGCCGCCAGCCAGTCGCGCAGCGGCTGCTTGTCGAAGGAGGGCTGGTCGCGCCCCGGCGCGTACCTGGCGACGGGCCAGAAGCGCGAGCTGTCCGGCGTCAGCGCCTCGTCGATCAGCGTCACCTCGCCGTCGAGCAAACCGAACTCGAACTTGGTGTCCGCGATGATGATGCCGTGCTCCGCCGCCAGCCCGGCCGCGTAGCTGTAGAGCGCGAGCGAGCGCAGCTTGAGCACGTTCGCGGTCTCGGCGCCGACCGCCGCCGCCACCTGCTCGTAGCTCATCGGCGCGTCGTGCGCGGGTGGCTCCGCCTTCGTGGTGGGGGTGAACAGCGGCTCCGGCAGCTGCTCGCACTGGCGCAGTCCCGCGGGCAGCCGCTCGCCGTTCACCGTGCCGCGCTCGCGGTACTCGGCCCAGCCCGAGCCCGCGAGGTAGCCGCGCACCACGCACTCCACCTTCAGCGGCTCGGCGCGCCGCACCACCATCGAGCGACCGTAGAACGACGGATCGGCGTCCACGCCCAGCGCGCGCGCGTTGCCCGCTTCGAGCACCGTGATCATGTGGTTCGGCACCACGGCGGCGGTGCGGTCGAACCAGTACGCGGAGATGCGGGTCAGCACCTCGCCCTTGCGGGGGATGCCGGCGTCCATCACCACGTCGAACGCCGAGACGCGGTCCGTCGCCACCAGCAGCAGGCGGTCGCCCGCCGCGTTGCCCGGCAGCGCGTAGATGTCGCGCACCTTGCCGCGGTGCGCGCGCGTCGCGCCCGCCGGCGGCCGGCTCTCGAGCATCACCTGCGCCATGCGCCCCGTTCCTTCATCCGTGCCTGTCTCAGCGCGGCAGCAGCCCGATGCGACGGAACGACTCGTCGACGTGCGCCAGGTACGGCGCATAGTCGAAGATCGTGTCCAGCGCCGCGCGGTCCAGCAGCTTCGTCGCCTCCGGGTCGCCCTCCAGCAGGCCGCGCAGCGCGGTCTCCTGCTGCCAGGCCGCCATCGAGTGACGCTGCACGATCGCGTACGCCCGCTCGCGCGAGAGCCCGCGCTCGATCAACGCCAGCATCACCTTCTGCGAGAACACCAGCCCTTGCGTGCGCTCGAGGTTGCGTCGCATGCGCTGCGGGTACACCACCAGCCCGTCGATCACGCCGGTGAAGATGTGCAGCATGTACGCCAGCAGCCCGGTGGCGTCGGGCAGGATGATGCGCTCCGCGCCGGAGTGCGAGATGTCGCGCTCGTGCCAGAGCGCCACGTCCTCCAGCCCGGCGATGGCGTAGCCGCGCAGCGTGCGCGCGAGCCCGCACACGCGCTCGGACAGCTCCGGGTTGCGCTTGTGCGGCATCGAGGAGGAGCCGGTCTGGCCCTCGGAGAACGGCTCCTCGGCCTCCAGGATCTCGGTGCGCTGGAGCCCGCGCACCTCGGTCGCGAACTTCTCCAGCGAGGCGGCGGCCCCGGCCAGCACCGAGAGGTAGTGGGCGTGGCGGTCGCGCTGGATGATCTGCGTCGTCACCGGCGCCACCGCGAGCCCGAGGCGGCGGCAGGCGTGCTCCTCGACGCTCGGCGGCACCGTCGCGTGCGTGCCCACGGGGCCCGACATCTGCCCGACCGCGATCTGCTCGCGCGCGGAGCGCAGGCGCTGCTCGTGGCGCGCGATCTCGTCCACCCACACCGCGAGCTTGAGCCCGAACGTCGTCGGCTCCGCGTGCACGCCGTGCGTGCGGCCGACGCAGATCGTGTCCTTGTGCTCCAGCGCGCGCCGGCTCACGACCTCGCGCAGCCGTGCGAGCTGCCCGAGCAGCACGCCGGCCGCCGCGGCGAGCTGCATGCTGGTGGCGGTGTCCCAGACGTCCGAGGAGGTGAGGCCGAGGTGCACCCAGCGCGACTCCGGGCCGAGCGAGTCCGCGACTGAGCGCAGGAACGCGGTCATGTCGTGGTGCGTCTCGTCGATGTAGCGCAGCAGGTCGGGCACGTTCACGCGGGCGTGGGCGGCGATGCGCTCGGCGTCCGCGCGCGGCACCATGCCCTCTTCGCCCCACGCCTGCACGACCGCGATCTCGACCTCCAGCCAGCGCTGGAACTTGTACTCGTCGGACCAGATCGCGGTCATCTCCGGGCGGCTGTAGCGCGGGATCATCGGTTCGCCTGCTGCTCGCGGTAGCGCGCCAGCGCCTTCGCGACCGCGGGGTGCTTGAGCGCGAGGATCTCGGCCGCGAACACCGCCGCGTTGCGCGCGCCCCATTCGCCAACCGCCATCGCCGCCACCGGCACGCCGGGCGGCATCTGCACGATCGAGTAGAGGGCGTCGAGGCCCTTCAGCGGCGAGGAGTCGATCGGCACCCCGATCACCGGCAGCGCGCTGTACGCCGCGCAGACGCCGGGCAACGCCGCCGCGCCCCCCGCCGCCGCGATGATCACCTCGTAGCCCGCGGCCGCGGCCCCGCGCGCGAACTCCGCCACGCGATCGGGCGTGCGGTGCGCGGAGAGCACGTGCTGCTCGAACGCGATGCCCAGCTGCTCCAGCGTCGCGCCGCAGCCCGCCATCGTCCCGGCATCGGACTTCGACCCGATCACTACCGCTACGAGCGCGCTCACCGTGCGCTCACCGGCTGGTCCGCGCGCGCGGCGATGTCGGTGCGGTAGTGCGCACCCTCGAAGGCGATGCGTCGCACGTTGTCGTAGGCGCGCGCGCGCGCCTCGGCCGCCGTCGCCGCCGATGCGACCACGCACAGCACGCGCCCGCCCGCGGTGACGAGGCGGCCCAGCGCGTCGCGCCGTGCCCCCGCCAGGAACACCTGCACGCCCGTGTCGACGTCCTTGAGGCCGTTGATCGGGAACCCGGTGCGGTGCTCGCCGGGGTAGCCGCCCGAGGTCATCACCACCCCGACGGTAGCCTCGACGCCCCACTCGACATCGACTGCGGACAGCCGGCCGTGCGCGACCGCCTCGCAGATCGTGAGCAGGTCGCTGCGCAGGCGCGGCAGCAACGCCTGTGCCTCCGGGTCGCCGAAGCGGCAGTTGAACTCCACCACGCGTGGCCCTTGTTCCGTGACCATGATCCCGGGGTAGAGCACCCCGCGGTACGGGCGGCCCGCAGCGGTGAGCGCGCGCACGGCGCGCTCGGTCACCTCGCGCTCGATCTGCCGCGCCACGGCGTCGTCGAGCCAGCCCGGTGGGGAATAGACGCCCATGCCGCCGGTGTTTGGCCCGGCGTCGCCGTCGAGCGCGCGCTTGTGGTCGCAGGAGAACGGCATGTGCTGCACCGTCACGCCGTCGGTGAAGGCGTGCGCCGAGGTCTCCGGCCCGCTCATGCGCTCTTCGATTAGCACGCGCGCGCCGGCGGCGCCGAAGGCGCGCTCGCGCATCGCGCGGTCCACTGCCGCCTCCGCCTCATCGAGGCTAGCGCAGACCGTGACGCCCTTGCCCGCCGCCAGCCCGTCCGCCTTCACCACCGGCGCGGCGTCGAGCGTGCGGATGTAGCGCTTCGCCGCCTCCGGGTCGTCGAAGGCGCGCGCCGCCGCGGTGGCGATGCCAGCCTCCGCCATCAGCGCCTTCGCGAATGCCTTCGAGCACTCGATCTCCGCCGTCGCGCGCGTCGGGCCGAACACCGCCACGCCCTCGGCGGCGAGGCGGTCGGCGACCCCGGCCGCGAGCGGGTCCTCCGGCCCGACGATCACGAGGTCGGCGCGCACTTGCGCGGCCAGCGCGGCGACGGCGTCGAGGTCGGTGGCGCGCAGGTCGACGTTCTCGCCCAGCGCGGCGGTGCCGGCATTGCCGGGGGCGCTCCAGAGCTTGGCGAGGCGTGGCGACTGCGCGAGCTTCCACGCGAGCGCGTGCTCGCGCCCGCCGCTGCCGAGCAGGAGGACGTTCAGGCTCATCGCGCGGCCCCCGCCGTCATGCCTCGATGGCTATTCCCACTCGATCGTACCGGGCGGCTTCGAGGTGATGTCGTAGACCACGCGGTTCACCTCGGGCACCTCGTTCACGATGCGGCTGGAGATCTGCGCCAGCAGGTCGTAGGGCAGCCGCGCCCAGTCGGCGGTCATGGCGTCCTCGGCGGTCACGCAGCGCAGCGCGACGCAGTAGCCGTAGGTGCGGAAGTCGCCCTGCACGCCCACGGTGCGGGTGTCGGTGAGCACGGCGAACGACTGCCAGAGGTCGTAGTACATCGCCGCCTTCTTCACCTCGTCCATCACTACCCAGTCGGCGGCGCGCAGGATCGCGAGCTTCTCGCGTGTCACCGCGCCCATCACGCGGATGGCGAGGCCGGGGCCGGGGAACGGCTGGCGGTACACCATCTCGTCCGGCAGCCCCAGCTCCTTGCCGGCGCGCCGCACCTCGTCCTTGAAGAGGTTGCGCAGCGGCTCGATCAGCGACAGCTTCATGTCCTTCGGCAGCCCGCCGACGTTGTGGTGGGTCTTGATCTTCGCCGCCGCACCGCTGCCGCTGCCCGCCGACTCGATCACGTCCGGGTAGGTGGTGCCCTGGCAGATGAAGTTCACTTCGCCGAGCTGCGCCGCCTCCTGCTCGAAGACGCGGATGAAGGTCTCGCCGATGCGCATGCGCTTCGTCTCCGGGTTCGTCACCTCCGCGAGCTGGGAGAGGAAGCGGTCCCCGGCGTCGACGTGCCGCAGGTTGATCGACATGTGCTCGCGGAACGTGCGCACCACGCGCTCCGGCTCCTCGGCGCGCAGCAGGCCGTTGTCGACGAAGATGCAGGTCAACTGGTCGCCGACCGCGCGGTGCACCAGCGCCGCCGCCACCGCCGAGTCCACGCCGCCGGAGAGCGCGCAGATTACGCGCCCCGTGCCGACCTGCCGGCGGATGGTCTCGATCGACTCCTTGACGAAGGCCGTGGCGGTCCACTGCCCGTTGCAGTGGGCGACCGCGAACAGGAAGTTGCGCAGCAGGCGGCTGCCCTGCGGGGTGTGCACCACCTCCGGGTGAAACTGGATGCCCAGCCGCCCGGCGTCGTCGGCCATCGCCGCCACCGGCGAGTTGTCCGACTGCGCGATGGAGCGAAAGCCCGGCGGCAGCTCCACCACCCGGTCGCCGTGCGACATCCACACCGGCATCGCCACCGGCAGCTCGCTCAGCAGCGGGTTCGACGGCTCGGAGATGTTGACGATCGCGTGGCCGTACTCGCGCTGCGTGGAGGGCGCGACGCGGCCGCCCAGCGCGTGCGCGAGCAGCTGCATGCCGTAGCAGATACCGAGCACGGGCAGGCCCGCGCTCAGCACGTAGGGTGGAAGCGTCGGCGCGCCGGGGTCGCAGACGGAGGCCGGCCCGCCGGAGAGCACGAACGCCTTCACGCGCAGGTGGTTGAGCGCCGACGCCGGCGCGTCCCACGCCACGAGCTCGGAGTAGACGCCCGCCTCGCGTACCCGGCGCGCGATCAGCATCGAGTACTGCGAGCCGTAATCGATCACCACGACCGCTTCTGGGGCGTTGGGGGCCGGGTTGAGCGTGCGGCCGGGCTCGCGCGCCTCCGCGATCTCGAGGTAGGTCGCTACCTCCCGGTCGTCGGAAATGCGAACGCGGCCCGCTGCCGTCGCAGCCTCGGTCGAGTCGACCATGGCGCCCTAGGTTCCGGGGGAAACCGTCAAGTACGCATCGTATCGGCGGGCTATAGTGCGGTCAACGAGGCGGATTCGGCGTCGGGCGCCCGCATCCCGCCGCCCGCCCGCGAGGCGGAACGCGTGCCTATCCTCTCACCCGCGGCGCTCGACGAGGTCGCCCGCGCGCTGCGCGCCGGCGCGGTCTGCGGCGTGCCCACCGACACCGTCTACGGCCTCGCCGCCAGCCTCGACCACCAGGACGCGGTGCGGCGGCTGGCGGTGCTGAAGGGCCGGGAAGCCACGCAGCCGATCGCGCTGCTGATCGACTCCATCGAGGCGGTTGCGCTTCAGCTCGCGGAGCCGGCGGCGTTGGAGCGGGTGCGGCGCTTCTGGCCGGGGGCGCTCACCGCCGTGGTGCGCGTGCGCCCCGGCTTCGCCGGCGCGGTCGCCACCGCCGATGGCACCGTGGGGCTGCGCCAGCCCGACGGTGCGCTGCTGCGCGCGCTGCTGCGCGCCTGCGGCGGGATGCTGGCGGTGACCAGCGCCAACCGCCACGGCGAGCCGCCAGCGACCACCGCCGAGGGCGTGATCGCGGCCTTCGGCGACTCGCTGCTGGTGCTGGACGGCGGCGAGCGCACGGGCGGCGTCGCCTCGACGGTGGTCGACCTCACCACCGACCCGCCGCGCCTGCTGCGCGAGGGCCCGGTGAGCGCGGAGGCGCTGGGCTTAGGCTCCCCGGCGACGCGGGGCGGAGCCGAGCGACTCTGAGGCGCGGCGTGTACGATCAGCGTCGAGGGGGGGCCACGACCATGCGCGTCGCGATCGGTGCCGACCACGCCGGCTTCGCCCTCAAGGAGCTGCTGCGCGTCGAGCTCGCCGCCGAGCTGGGCGACGAGGTGACCGACTTTGGCACCGATTCAGAGCAGTCCTGCGACTACCCCGACATCGCGCTGCCGCTGGCGCAGGCGGTGGCGCGCGGCGAGCACGACTTCGGGGTGCTGATCTGCTCGACCGGCGTCGGCCCTTCGATCGTCGCCAACAAGGTGCCCGGCATCCGCGCCGCGCTCTGCCACGACCCGTTCTCCGCCCGCCGCGCGCGCCAGCACACCGATGCCAACGTGCTGTGCATCGGTGCCTGGGCGATCGGCTGTGGCGTCGCCTCCGAGGTGCTGCGCGCGTTCCGGGAGGCGAGCTTCGAGGGCGGCCGCCACCAGCGCCGGGTGGACAAGATCCGCGCCATCGACCACTCCGACCGCCCGGGCCGCTCCGACTGATCGACATGCGCGGCCGCCTCGCTGCGCCCGCGCGGGACTCGCTCGCGCGGCTGCGCGCGCTCGGCCCGCGGGCCGCCGGCGTGGAGCAGGCGCTCGCACACAGCACGCGCGCCCACCAGCGCGTCGATGGCCGCACGCGCGTGCGCGGCGCGCTCGCCCCAATCGATGTGCTGCGCGATCGCTTCGGGGTGCCGCACGTCTTCGCCCAGAGCGAGCACGCGCTGCTGCTGGAGCCCGCGTGAGCAGCGCCGCCGCCTTCGAGCAGCGCATGGAGCGCTACCGCGCGCTCGCCAGCGACGAGATGCGCGCGGTGGTCGGCGACGGCGGCGCGGGGCTGTTCGGGTGGATGCGCTACCACCTCGGCTGGGAGGATGCCGGCGGACGCGCGGGCTCGGCCGCGCCGGGCAAGCTGATGCGCGCCGCTGGGCTGCTGCTCGCCACTGAGCTGGTGGGCGGAGCGGCCGAGCCCGCCGCGCCCGCCGCCGCGGCCGTCGAACTGGTGCACAACTTCTCGCTCTTGCACGATGACATCGAGGATGTCAGCGAGCTGCGCCGCGGGCGCGCTGCGCTGTGGACGCTCTCCGGCAGCGCGCAGGCGATCAACACCGGCGACGGCATGTACACGCTCGCCCGCTTGGCGATGCACGGCCTGCTCGATCGCGGCGTGGAGCAGCGGTGCGTGATCGAGGCGATGCGCGAGCTCGACGAGGCCTGCCTGCGGCTCGTCGAGGGGCAGTATATGGACCTGCGCTACGAGCGCGACCCCGCTGTGACGCTCGACGGCTACCTCGCTATGGCGAGCGGGAAGACCGCCGCGATGTTCGCCGCCCCGTTCGCGATCGGCGCGCTGCTCGGCGGGGCGGATGGCGCCACCGTCGCAGCGATGCGCGAGTACGGCCGGCACGTGGGGCTCGCCTTCCAGGCGGTCGATGACGTGCTCGGCATCTGGGGCGACCCGGCGGTGACCGGCAAGCCCGCCGGCGACGACCTGCGGGCGCGCAAGATGACCTACCCGGTGCTGGCGGCGCTGGCGGCGCCGGGGCAGGGGGCGGTCGCGCTGGCCCGCGCCTACGCGCAGGCCCCGCGCGAGGAGGCGGAGCTGCACGTGCTCGGGGAGCAGATCGTGGCCCTCGGCGGCCGTGCGGCGACCGAGCGCTTCGCGCTCGACGAGGAGCGGGCGGCGCTCGACGCCCTGCGCGTGGCGCGGCTCGGAGCGGCGGCGGTGGCCGACGCCGAGGCCTACGTGCGGCTCGCGGTGGGGCGCGTATCGTGACGGCGGGACGGTGGCACGTAGTGACCAGCGTTCCTACCGTGTGGGCCCGGGGCTGCGCTCCGGGTGCGGGGGGACCGCGATGAAGAAACGGACCATCCGCGACATCGACGTCGCGGGCAAGCGGGTGCTGCTGCGGGTCGACTACAACGTGCAGGTCGACCACGGCGCGGTGGTGGATGACCACCGACTGCGCGAGTCCGTTCCCACCATCCAGGCGCTGCGCGCCGCCGGCGCCTGCACGGCGATCTGCTCTCACCGCGGCCGCCCCAACGGGGTGGTCATGGAGTCCCTGCGCAACGAGCCGCTGGCGCGCCACCTCTCCGGCCTGCTCGGAGTGCCCGTCGCCACCGCGCGCGACTGCATCGGCCCGGAGGTCGACGCCGCGATCCGGGCGCTGCGGCCCGGCGAGTTGCTGCTGCTGGAGAACGTGCGCTTCCACGCCGGCGAAGAGAAGAATGACCCGGGATTCGCGCGCCAGCTGACCGCGATCGCCGACATCTACGTCAACGACGCCTTCGGCACGGCGCACCGCGCGCACGCGTCGATCGTCGGTGTGTCGCGCCTGCTGCCCGCGGTCGCCGGGCTGTTGCTCGAGCGCGAGGTCGACTACCTCACGCGGGTGACGGTGAATCCCGAGCGCCCGTTCGCGATCGTGCTGGGCGGTGCGAAGATGTCGGAGAAGCTCGAGATCCTGCTCCACCTCTGCGGCCTCGCCGACGTGATCTGCATCGGCGGCGGCATCGCGAACACCTTCCTCAAGGCGCAGGGCATGGATGTGCAGGACTCGCTGGTCGAGGACGACAAGCTCGACGTCGCGCGCGAGATCCTCGCCAGAGTCGCCGCGCGCCCCGGACAGCAACTGCTGCTCCCCACCGACGTCGTGGTGTCGTATGGCTCGCCGGACAGCGGCAACGTCATGACCGTGCCCGCCACGCAGGTGCCGAGCGGCTGGCGCATTCTCGACATCGGCGTCGACACCGTCGAGGCCTTCGGGCGGGCGCTGCGCCCGGTGCGCACCGTGGTCTGGAACGGTCCCATGGGCATGTTCGAGCACGATCGCTTCGCGCAGGGCTCGCTCGAGCTGGCGCGCATCTTCGGCTGGCTGCGCGCCACGACCGTGGTCGGCGGCGGCGAGACCGCCGCTGTGGTAGCGCGCGCTGGCGTCGCCGACCGCATCTCGCACATCTCCACCGGCGGCGGCGCCTCGCTGGCGATGCTGGAGGGCAAGCCGCTGCCCGGCGTCGAAGCGCTGCTCGATCGCTAGCGCGACCGCGCCGGGCGTCCTGACCGGCACGGCGGGACGCGGTAGCATGTGCCGGTGGACCTCGATCTGATCCGACGCCTCTCCATACCGGCCGCCACCAAGGTGGTGCTTTGCGTGCTCGACGGGCTGGGCGGGCTGCCCGGGCCACGGGGCCGCACGGAGCTCGACGAGGCGCCCACGCGCCACCTCGACCGCCTGGCGGAGGGCGGCGCGCTTGGCCAGACGATCCCCGCCGGCTACGGTGTCACCGTTGGCTCCGGCCCCGGCCACACCGCGCTCTTCGGCCTCGATCCGCTGCGCTACGAGATCGGCCGCGGCGTGCTGGAGGCCACCGGCATCGACTTTCCGCTGGAGGCGAACGACCTCGCGGCGCGCGGCAACCTCTGCACCGTCGATGCCTCCGGAGCGATCACCGATCGCCGCGCGGGTCGCGTTGCCACGGCGATCACGGCGGAGATCGCGCGCACGCTGGCCACGATCAAGCTGCCCGGCGTCGAGGTGTTCGTGCGCGCCGTGCAGGAGCACCGCTTCGTGCTCGTGCTGCGGGGCGAGGGGCTGTCGGAGGCGCTGACCGAGACGGACCCCCAGCGTGAGGGCGTCCCCCCGCTCGCCGTGCGCGCCACCGACCCCGGCGCCGAACGCACGGCCGCGCTGGTGAACCGCTTCATCGCGGAGGCGCGCGAGCAGCTGCGCTCGCGCGAGGCGGCCAACCACCTCACGCTGCGTGGCTGGGCGAAGCGCCCGCAGCTCCCCCAGCTGCCGGAGCTCTGGAAACTGCGCGCCGCCGCCTGCACCGTCTACCCGATGTACCGCGGCCTCGCGCGGCTCGTCGGCATGGAGACGATCGACGGCGGCAGCACGCTGGAGTCGCAGTTCGCGGCGCTGCGGCGGCACTGGGAGGACTATGACTTCTTCTTCGTGCACTACAAGCCGACGGACAGCGCCGGCGAGGACGGCGACTTCCAGCGCAAGGTGCAGGCGATCCACGAGTTCGACGAATGCCTGCCGCGCCTGCTCGCGCTGGAGCCCGACGTGCTGATCGTCACCGGCGACCACTCGACGCCGGCCGTGATGGCGCAGCACTCCTGGCATCCGGTGCCGCTGCTGCTGCACGGACGTCACGTCCGCCCCGACCACACGCGTAGCTTCAGTGAGCTGGAGTGCGCGCAGGGCGGGCTCGGCACCTTCCCAGCGACGGAGGTGCTGCCGATCGCTTTCGCGCACGCGGGGCGACTCGCCAAGTACGGCGCCTGAGATGGCGCGCCCGCCGATCGTCGGCGGCAACTGGAAGCTCCACACCAACCGCGAGCAGGCGCGGACGCTGCTGCACGCGCTGCGCGAGGCGCTCGACGGCCTGCCCGACGTGGAGGTGGTGGTATGCCCACCCGCGCCGTGGCTCGGCGACGCCGCCGATCTGCTCGCCGGCAGCACGCTCGCGGTGGGGGCGCAGCACGTCTACTGGGAGCGCGAGGGCGCGTTCACCGGCGAGGTGAGCGCCGCGATGCTCGCCGGCATCGCGAGCTACGTGATCGTGGGCCACTCTGAGCGCCGTCACCGCTTCGGCGAACGCGACGAGGACGTCAATCGCAAACTGCACGCCGTGCTCGCCACCGGGCTGCACTCGATCCTGGCGGTGGGCGAGCTGCGCGCGGAGCGCGAGGCCGGGCGGACGGCTGTCGTGCTGCGCCGCCAACTCTGGGGCGCGTTCCGGGACATCGCCGCGATTCCGGCGGGCTTCGTCGTGGCGTACGAGCCGGTATGGGCGATCGGGACCGGCCTCGCCGCCACGCCCGCGCTGGCGCAGGACGCCTGCGCGCAGGTGCGCGCGATCGTCGCCGAGCGCTTCGACAGCGCCACGGCGGAGGCGCTGCGCGTGCAGTACGGCGGGTCCGTCACCGCCGAGAACGCGCACGCGCTGGCGAGCCAGCCGGACATCGACGGCGCGCTGGTCGGCGGCGCCTCGCTGCGGGCCGCGGACTTCGCGGCGATCTGCCGGGCGGTCGCCGCGGCCCGCGCGTGAGTCCCCGCCACCTCGTCGCCCTGCTCGGTCCGACCGCGTCTGGCAAGACGGCGGCGGCGGTCGCCGTGGCGCGGGCGCTGCCGGTCGAGGTCGTCTCGGCGGACTCGCGCCAGTTGCGGCGCGGGATGCGCATCGGCGCCGCCGCGCCCAGCGACGAGGATCTGGCGGCGGTGCCGCACCACCTCGTCGGCTGCGTCGCGCCCGACGCGCCGTGGGGCCTCGCCGACTTCCTCGCGCAGGCACGCGCGGCGCTCGACGCGATCTGGGCGCGCGGCCGCACGCCGCTGCTGGTAGGCGGCACCGGGCAGTACATGTGGGCGCTGCTCGAGGGCTGGCGCGTGCCCTCGGTGCCGCCGGACGCGGCGCTGCGCGCGCGCCTGGAGGCGGCGGCGGCGCGAGGCGGCGACCACCTGCACGCGCGCCTGGCCGCGCTCGACCCCGATTCGGCACGCCGCATCGATGCGCGCAACGTGCGCCGCGTGATCCGGGCGCTGGAGATCGTGGAGGTGACGGGCGGGCCAGTGACCGCGCGCGAGCGCGAGCCGCTGGACTTCAGCTGGCGTGCCGTGGGCCTGGCGTGGCCGCGCGCGGCGCTGCACGCCCGCGCGGACGCTCGCGCGGAGCGCATGTACGCCGCGGGGCTGGTCGAGGAGACGCGCGGGTTGTTCGATTGTTACGGCCCGGCGTGCCCGGCGCTGCACGCGGTTGGCTACGCGGAAGCGGCGCGCGTGCTGGCCGGGGAGTGGGACGTCACCGCCGCGCTGCGCCGTACGCAGCAGGAGACGCACCGCCTGATCCGGATGCAGGCGGCCTGGTTCCGCGGCGGCGACGCGCGCATCGAGTGGCGCGACGGCGCGGACCTCGACGCGGTGGTGGGCGCGGTTGTAGCTGCCGCCCGCCCGCCGCTACGATAACCGGACGATGAGCGTTCCGACCGCGTTCGACTTCTGGAAGATGCACGGCGCCGGCAACGACTTCGTGCTGACCGAGGTTGCGCCTGGCGTCGAGGCCCCCGACGCCCAGTGGGGGGCGCTGGCGCGAGCGGTCTGCGACCGCCATTTCGGGGTCGGCGCGGACGGGCTGATCCTGGTGCTGCCCTCCACCGTGGCGGACCGCCGCATGCGCATCTTCAATGCCGACGGCTCCGAGGCCGAGATGTGCGGCAATGGCATCCGCTGCTTCGTCAAGTTCGTGCTCGACCGCGCGCTCGTGTCCGCGCCCGCCGGCACGCTGCGCGTGCAGACGGTCCCGGGCGTGCTGGAGGCGCGCGCCACGCGCGGCGCCGGCGGCAGCGTGGAACGCGTGCGCGTGGCGATGGGCGCGCCGGCGTTCCGTCCGCAGGACCTCGGCGCGCGCGTGGAGCAGCCGCCACCGGTGATCGACCTGCCGCTGGAGGCGGCAGGGGAGGCGTTGCGCCTCACGCTGGTCTCGATGGGCAACCCGCATGCCGTGCACTTCATCGACCGCGAGCCGGCGGGCTACGACCTTGCGCGCATCGGCCCGGCGGTGGAGCATCATCCGCTGTTCGCACACCGCACCAACTTCGAGGTGGTGCGGGTGCTCGACCGCGGGCACGTTGAGATGCGAGTCTGGGAGCGCGGCGTCGGCGAGACGCTGGCGTGCGGGTCGGGTGCGTGCGCGGCGGCGGTGGCGGCGCGGCTGCACGGTGACGTCGCTGACGCGGTCGCGGTGCGGACGCCGGGCGGCACCCTGCACATCGAATGGGACGGTCGGGGCGTGGTGTGGCTGGAGGGTCCCGCGACCCAGGTCTTCGCCGCGCGCTGGGAGAGACCAGCGGTTACCTCGGAGGGAACGGAGATGGTGCCACGATGACTAGTGAACGTCGCCAGTTGGAGCGCGCCGCGCCGCGGCTGCGCAACGCGCCGATGCGGCTGCGCCAGTGGCGCGACCTGCTCGCCAGCGACGGCGTGGCGTCGATCGAGAGCAAAGCCGGCGCGCTCGTGCTTGCGATGCGCGACGGTCAACTCAACATGCACTACGGCTTCCACGAGCTGGAGGAGACGCGGCGCACCTTCGAGGCGCTGTTCGATCGCCTCAAGCCCAGGCTCCAGTCCTTCCGCGCCGACTATGCGCGCATTGACCTGGTGCAGCTCCCGGACCGCACCTGGGTCGAGCAGCTGCTGTACAACGTCGGCTTCCGCTCCTTCGGCGAGTGGATCGAGATGGAGCAGCCGGAGCTCGACCCCCAGGCGCCGCCGCCGGAGGTGCCGGAGGGCATCCGCCTGCGCCGCGCCACGCCGGAGGACAGCGCCCGCATCGTGGAGATCGAGGCCGACGCGCACGGCGGGCTCGGCGACGGCGATGCCGCGACGCGCGAGCGCATCGCCGGCGCCGGCTGGGTCGGCGTGCTCGAGGAACAGGGCGAGCTTGCCGGCTACGCGATCAACGCGCCCGTTGCGGACGGCGAGGGCCGCGTGCTCTCGGTCGCGGTCGACCCGGAGTGGTGGGGTGAGGGCTACGGGCAGTTGCTGCTGCGCGCCGCCACCTACCAGCTGGCCGCCAGCGGCGCGCGCCGCGCGGTGGTGCGCGCGCGTCCCGAGATCCCGCAGGCCCTGAAGACCGCGCAGGCCGCCGGCTACAGCGTCGGGCTGCGCGGCATCGAGTGGCGGCGGCTCACCGATGAGGCGGCGGTGGCGGCGCGCTGGGAGCGCGAGCGCCAGGTCGGCGTGAAGGCGCGCTTCGGGAACTGGCGCTAGCGCGGGATGAGACTTGCCCGCCGCGTCGAGCAGTTGCCGCCGTACCTCTTCGCCGGAATCTCGCGCCTGATCGCGCAGCAGCGCTCGCGGGGCGTCGATGTGATCTCGTTCGGCATCGGCGACCCCGACCTGCCGACCCCGCGGCACATCATCGAGAGCCTGCAGCGCGCCGCCGAGTTGCCGGCCAACCATCGCTACCCGGAGTCCGACGGCCTGCCGGCGCTGCGCCAGGCGATCGCGCGCTGGTACGGGCGCCGGCACGGCGTGGCGCTCGACCCGGATGCGGAGGTGGTGCCGCTGATCGGCTCGAAGGAGGGCATCGCGCACCTGCCGCTGTGCCTGATCGATCCCGGTGACGTGGCGCTGATCACCGACCCCGGCTACCCCGTGTACGAGATCGGCACGATGTTCGCCGGCGGCGAGACGGTGCATGTGCCGCTGCGCGAAGAGGACGGCTGGCTGCCGCGCCTCGACGAGATCCCGGCGGACGCCGCCCGCCGCGCGCGCGTGCTCTGGCTCAACTACCCCAACAATCCCACCGGCGCCGTCGCCGACCGCGCGTTCTTCGAGCGGGCGGTGCGCTGGGCGCGCGAGCACGACGTGCTGATCGCGCATGACCTGGCCTACGCCGACGTTACCTACGACGGCTACGTCGCGCCCTCGCTGCTGGAGGTCGACGGCGCGCGTGACGTGGCGATCGAGTTCAACTCCCTCTCCAAGAGCTTCAACATGACCGGCTGGCGCGTCGGCATGGCGGTGGGGAACCGCACCGTGATCGACGCCCTCGCGCGCGTGAAGTCGAACTTGGACAGCGGCATCCCGCAGGCGATCCAGCAGATGGCGATCACCGCGCTCGATGGACCGCTGGACGAGTTGAAGCGACATAACGAGGTCTACGCCGCACGCCGCGACCGTGCCGTGGTGGTGCTGCGGCAGCTCGGCCTGCGCGTGGAGCCGCCGCGGGCCTCGCTCTACGTATGGGCGCGGCTGCCGGCGGGCGAGCGCTCCTCCGCCGACTATGCGCAGCGGCTGATCGAGGCCACCGGCGTCGTCGTCACCCCCGGCCGCAGCTACGGCGAGGCGGGGGAGGGATACATCCGGCTCTCGCTCACGATCGCGGATGCGCGGCTGGACGAGGGTCTGCGCCGCCTCGCCGCCTTCGCGACCGGCGCGCCCGCGCTCTAGCCCCGCGGCCCGCGCTCGCTTGCGCCGCCGCTGCGGTGCCCGGCTACCCCGGCTACACTGTAGGGGCGGCTGTAGGGGCGCGAGCACCCGGCCACCCGGCCACTCAGCCACTCGCGGCACGGAGGATCTGGTCACCCGCAGGCGTCCCCACCCTGATAACAGCGCCGGCCCCGGCAGCGAGTCGCGCGAGCGCGCGCCCGCCGACGGCCGCCGCGTGAACGGGGCCGTCGCCACCGCGCCGCGGCGCGAGCGCGCCTACCTGGTGGCGCTGGAGCACGGCGCGGGCGGCCGAGACCGGGCCGCGATGCCCCCCGGCGAATCGCTGAGCGAGCTGGGCCGCCTCGCCCGCACGGCGGGCGCGACCGTGGTCGGGCAGACGCTGCAGCGCCGCCGCCACCCCGACCCCGCCACCTACGTGGGCGCCGGCAAGGTCGAAGAGATCCGCGCCGCGCGCGCCGGCACCGACTACAGCCTCGTGATCTTCGACGAGCAGCTCTCGCCCGCGCAGCAGCTGCGGCTGGAGTCCGCGCTGGGCGTCAAGGTGCTCGACCGCAGCGCCCTGATCCTCGACATCTTCGCCGGCCGCGCGCGCACCCGTGAGGCCGCGTTGCAGGTGGAGCTGGCACAGCACGAGTACCTGCTGCCGCGGCTGCGCGGGCAGTGGCAGCACCTCGAACGACTGGAGGGCGCGATCGGCTCGCGCGGTCCCGGCGAGTCGCAGCTCGAGACCGACCGCCGACTGATCGGCGCGCGCATCACGCGCCTGAAGCGCCAGATCGAGGGGGTGCGACGCCAGCGCGCGCTGCATCGCCGCCGCCGCGAGCGCACCGGCGTGCCGGTGGTCGCGCTCGTCGGCTACACCAACGCCGGCAAGTCCTCGCTGATGCGCGCGCTCGCCGGTGCCGACGTGCTCGTCGCCGATGCGCCCTTCGCCACGCTCGACCCCGTCACCCGCCGCGTCGTGACCGAGGCTGGGGCCTTCCTGCTCACCGACACCGTGGGCTTCATCCAGAAGCTGCCCGCGCAGCTCGTCTCCGCCTTCCGCGCCACGCTCGAGGAGTTGGAGTCCGCCGACCTGCTGTTGCACGTCGTCGACGTCACCTCGCCCGCGATGCAGGCGCAGGTGGAGACGGTGCTGCGGACGCTGGCGGAGCTCGGCCTCGCCGAGCTGCCGGTGCTGACCGTGCTCAACAAGGCGGACGGCCTCACGCGCGCGGACGGCACGCCGGTGCAGTCGGAGGCGGAGCTCGCCGCGCTCGCGATCGCGAACCCGGCCGCCGGCCGCGACGAGGGGGCGCTGGTGGTCTCCGCGCTGCGCGGCTTGGGGCTCGACGCGTTGCGCCGCCGCATCTTCTTCGAGGTGCTAGGCGAGGTGCTAGGCGAGGCGGTCGGCGAGCCGCTGGCGGTCCCGGCGGGGGCGCGCCCGGCGGGCTAGCGGCAGGCCTCCCGCTCGCGCGACCGCCGGGCTGGGTAGTGAGTCAGCTTGACCGGTAGTGCGCCCACACGCGGTCGCATTCGGCCTCCCACATCTGGTGCTGGGTGTTCGTCGTAACCTGCGGGCGGAGCGATCGGACGAGATCGAAGAATCCGGAGGATGACTGGCGCTCCTCGGCTCGGACGACGATGGCGGAGAGCAACGGACGCCCCATCCCATGCTCCTGACGGTTGAGCGCGTCGAGCACCTGCCCAACATAGCCTCGGCCACCGAAGCGATTCATGATCTCGCCGTAGGGAACAAGCCGATGCTCGCGCGCAGCCTTCACGAGGTATTCCCGCGCTTGCGGGACATAGAGATTGAGCAGATGTGCGATCAACTGATGCACAACAACCCCCTCGTTAGGACTGGGGCAATGCCCGGAGCGGTCAATGAATAAGCCCCGCGGTGTGAACGCGCTGGCGGCTGCCATCTTACGCGAGGCGACGAGCGACGACCCGGGGGCTAGCGGGGGACGCGCAGCGCCGCCGCCTGCGGCGACTGCAGCCACGACGGGTTGCCGAGCCGCAGCCGCAGCGTCGCTGCCGTGGTCTGCGCGACCGACGCGCAGCCGTCGACGACCCGCCGCGTGGCAGCGGGGGCGCCGCCCAGCGCCGGCACGAGGTCGTCGAGCCAGCTGCGGATGCGGCCGCCGAGCTCGGTCTCGCCGGCGGCGGGCAGCAGCCACGACGCGGGCGGGTGGCAGCCGCTCTCCAGCACGCAGGCGAGCCGCGCCAGCGCTCCCGCCGCCTCGCTGGCGGTGATCAGGGCACTGGCGCGGGCGGGGGCGTTGGCGATGGCGGCGAGCGTTTCCACCGCCTCGTATGCCTGGAGGTAGAGCGGGCGCACCATGCGCTCCAGCGCCTCCTCCGGGAGCCGCGTGGCGGTGGTCACGAGCTGCTCGAGGCGCCGCAGCGGGTCGTGCAGCGGTTGCGCGTGGCGCACGCTCCAGCGCACCTCGAGCGAGCGCCGCCCCACACCATCCAGCACCGCGGCGAGGTGTTCGAGCGTGAAGGTCGAGACTGTGATCGGCGCGGCTGCGGTCTCTTCGCGTTTGTGCGTGCTGCCGTCGCGCTGCAGCGGCTCGCGCAGCGCCGCGGGAAGCGCGCGCGCCTCCGCTGCCTCGATCACGACCCACAGCGCGCCGGCGGCGGCGGTTTCCACCCACGGCGCGTCCGGCGGTTCCACCAGCAGCAGCGTGAGGCGGCCGCGCAGCTCGGACCACGGCGGGGCGTCCAGCAGCAGTCGGCCGCGCTCGCGCACCTGCTCGCGCAGGGCGGCAGCGTTCCCGGGGGCCTCGTTCATCGTCAGGTGGCGAGGGCGCCGGCGGCCTGCAGCGCCTCCTTCGCCTGCTCGATCGAGCGGAAGGTCAGGCGGCCGTCGAGCGAGTCGAAGCCGTCGACCACCTCGTCGCTGACCTTGCTCGCGTAGCAGACCTCGATGAAGTCGGCGCGCGACGCCTCCTGCGTGAGCGTGAAGGTGTGCTCGACGATGGGCTGGTAGTCGCTCCACGGTGCCGGTGGCATCGAGGCCTTCCCGGGCGGCGGGGGTGCGTCCCCAGGATCGCCGCGCGCCCGCCACCGTAGCAGCGGATGCGACTGGCGGCCAGCGGTTGCAGCGCGGCAGCGCCGCCTGACGCCTCAGTCGCGCGCCGCGCCGCTGGGCACCGTCGCGGCTTCGCTACCCGCTGGTGCCGGTGCGCTCCGTCACCTGCTGGCGGAAGTGTGTGATGCGCTCGACGCGCTCGTCCGCTTCCTCGGCGGGGCCTTCGAGCACCGCCTGGGCGATCTCCAGCAGCGCGATCGCGCCGCCGTAGGCCACGAACCATTGCAGCCCTTGGAGCAGTGCGAACACCGGCGCGCGGGCGTCGCTGCGGTGCCGCAGGTACCCCCACGCGATGCCTGCCGCCAGCGCCGCCGCCGCGAAGCGCAGTGATTGCTTACCGCCCACCGGAGTCTCCTTCCCCGCGCGGCCATGCTAAGGCTCGCGGTGCCTGCGAGCATAGGCGGGGGCTACACTCCCGCGCATGGAGGAGCTGTTCGCTGGCCGGTGGCTGGTCCCACTGCGGCTGCGGTCGGCCTGGCGCCTGCTGGCGGTCACCGCCGTGGGTGTGCTGTTCGCGGCGGCGCTGCTCGCCGCCGGCCCGCTGTACGCCGACGCGCTCTCCACGCTGGGGCTGCGCTTCCGCCTCGAGCGCCAGCTCGGCGACGATACCCTCAACACCGTCACGCTCGACGGGCTGCGTCCCGCCTCCGGCTCCGACGCGGTGCGCCGGCGCGACGCGGTGCAGGCGTTCGACGCCCGCGTCGGCTGGCTGGGGCCGGAGACGCTCGAGGAGGCGCGCTCATCGCGCCTGCTGCTGGACTTCCCGCCGGCTGCGCCGGGCCGCGACGGCGGGCACGCGGCGCACCAGCCGTGGAATGCCTTCCTCTACGCGCTCTCGGGGTTCGAGCAGGCGGTCGAGGTGACCGCGGGCCGGCTGCCGGACCCGGCCGGCGGCGCGCCGGAGGCGGTGCTGCCGGCCGGCTTTCAGCGCCACGCCGCGCTGGGCGACACCGTCACGCTCACGGTCCCGGAGTTCGACGACTGCCAGGCGATCCCGGCGTCGCTCGATCCCGCGGTCGCGCGCAACGAGCTGCGCTGCCGGCCCTCGGCGCGCGTCTTGCAGGTGGTGAGCGCGACGGTCGTCGGCTTCGTGCGCCCGCGCGATCCGCAGCAGGATCGCTGGCGCCTCTTCGGCGGCAGCTTTGCGGTGCCCGACCAGCCGTTCTTGCCCCATGTCGACGCCGCCCTGGCAATGGACGCCTCAGGCGGCGTCAACTTCGACGTCGTGGCCGCTCTCGACGGCAAGGGCTCAATGCCGCTGCTGACGACGCCGTCGCAGGTCGCAGAGGCGTGGGCGGCGGCGATGCCGCACCTCGCCCTTCGCTACCGCCTCGGCGTCGTGGCGGACCCCGGCAAGCTGCGCCTGGGCGACGTGGAGCGCGGGATTGACGGTGTCTCGCAGCTGCGCGAAGACCTCGGGACGCGCCTCGGGTTGTCGCCGGTGGTGGGGTTCCCGATCGCGGAGACGCTGGCGGGGTTCCGCAACACCCGCAGCTTCGAACAGGCGCCGCTGCTGATCATCCTGCTGCAGGTCGTCGGCCTGGTCGTCTACTACGTGGCGATCGTGGCCTCGATGCTGGTCGAGCGGCAGGCGGAGGAGCTCAGCGTCCTGCGGTCCCGCGGCGCGAGCGGCGCGCAACTGGTCGGGCTCTACGTGATGGAGGGGACACTGATCGCGGCGGCGGCCGCGCTCGTCGCCCCGCTGCTGGCCGCGCGGGCCGTCGCTGCGCTCGGCTATACGCCCACGTTCCACGTCATGACCGGCGGCGGCCCGCTGCCGGTCGTGATCAGCCCGGAGGCGTTCCTGCTTGCCGCCGGGGGCGCCGTGCTCGCCCTGCTCGCGTTGCTGCTGCCGGCGTTCGCGGTCGCGCGCCGCGGCATCATCGACGCCAAGCAGGCGCAGGCGCGCCCCCCCCCGCGCGGCATCCTGCAGCGCTACTACCTGGACCTCGGCGCGGTCGTGCTCGCGGCGCTGCTGCTGTGGCAGCTCGACCGCCGCGGCAGCGTCTTCGACCCCCGCTCGGTGGGCGGCTGGTCGAGCGACCCGCTGCTGCTGGCCGCGCCGTTCGTCTTCACGCTGGCGGTGGCCGCGCTGGTGCTGCGCTTCTACCCGCTCGCGCTGCGCGCGGTGGTGCGCGTGCTGCTACTGCTCGGCGGCACCGCCGTCGCACTTGGCCTGCGCCGCGCGGCGCGCGCGCCGGCCGCCTACGCCCGGCTGCTGCTGCTGCTGCTGATGGCGGTCTCCGTCGGCACCTTCGCCGCCTCCTACGGCTCCACCGTCGACCGCTCGCAGGCCGACCGCGTGCGCTACGCCACGGGCGTCGATCTCCGTGGCGCGTTGAGCGAGACTAATTCCGCGTTCTACGTCGACGCGCTGGCGCGCGTGCGCGCGGTGCCTGGCGTTGACGACGCGGCCGTCGCCTACCGCGCGGAGCTGGTGTCGCCAAACCTCTCGCGCCTGCAGTTGCTGGCACTCGACCCGGCGCGCGCCGAGTCCATGCTGTGGTTCCGCGACGACCTTGCGCAGGAACCGCTGCCCGTGCTGATGCGGCGTCTCCAGAGCGCCGTACCCACCGGCGGCGGCCTGCTGCTGGGCGCGGGTACGCAGCAGCTCGAGGTTTCGCTGCTGGTCACGGAAGCGCGCCCGCAGGGCAAGCTGAAGGCGCGCTTCCGCAACGCCCGCGGCGCGTACCAGGAGACCGACATCGGGTCGATCCAGGCGGGGGACTGGCACCGGGCGGTGGTGCCGCTGCCGCCGCCCGGCGGCGAGCCCTACAGCTTCGCTGGCTTCGTCGTGTCGGAGCCCCGCGGCGCCTCGACGCCCCTGCCGGGCGCGATCTACTTTGACGACCTCACCGCGGTCTACAGCGGCGGCCGCCGCGTGCTGCTCGACGACTTCGAGCGCGGCCGCGCGCGATTCGGCTGGACGATGTTCAGCGAAGGCGCCAGCAAGGAGACGTGGGCGCTCGTCACCAGCCGCGCGCTGTCCGGTGCACGCTCGGCTAACTGGACCTGGCCGGTCGGCAGCTCGCCGGGCTGGCGGCTGCTGGCGATGAACGACCCCAGCCTGCCGCTGGCCGTCATCGTTAACGCCGCGGGCGCCGCCGCGGTCGGCGCGGGCGTGGGCGAGGTGGGCGCGATCCAGCTCGAGTCGACCGTGGTGCCGGTGAGCGTGCGCGCGCAGGTGGAGCTGTTCCCGACGCTGTCGGCTGGCACCCCCTTCGTCGTGGTCAACATCGAGCACCTCGCCGCCGCCGCCGCGCTCTTGGGGGCTGACCGCTACAGCTACCCCAACGAGCTGTGGGCGAGCACGCACGCATCGCTGGAGCGCCAGCGCGCGATCGTGGACACCCTGCGCGACCCGCGCGGCGCGGTGCCGGTGCTGGTGCAGCCGCGGCACCAGGCGGGCGAATTGGAGACCGTGCGTTCCGACCCAATGCTGCGCGCATCGGGGAGCGGCATCCTGACGGTGGCGTTTGCCGCCGTGCTGACGGTTTCCGTAATCGGCTTCGCCGTCACGCTCGTGCTGGGCGCGCGCGGCCGCACGGTGGAGTTCGCCGTCTTGCGGGCGGTCGGCTCATCGTCGCTGCAGGTGCTGCGCTCGATGCTGCTGGAGTGGGGTGTGGTGCTGGCGATCGGCGTGGCGATCGGCGTGCTGCTCGGGCGCCGCGTAGCGGGCGTGATGCTCTCCTTCCTCGACGTGACGGAGAGCGGCGCGAAGGTCGTGCCGCCGTTCGTGCTGGAGACGAACTGGTTGATGCTCGCGCTCGGCGTGGGCGCGCTCACGGCCGCCGCCGCGTTCGCGCTGCTCGCGGCGTGGCTCTCCTCGGTGCGCCGCCTCGCCGCGACGGAGCTGCGGCTCACGCGCTGAGGCTCCGCGCCCCGCGGGCGATGCGAAGAGCGGTCCGGATGCCTCTACCCGCTCGGGCTAGGGCGTGACCGTCACGCCGCAGCGGGCGAGGTGCTGTCGCAGCAGGCGCGTGAACTCTTCCGGCGCTTCGAGGTTGGACAGATGCCCGGCCCCGGCGATGGTCGCTAGCACCGCGCCCGGGACCTGCTGCGCCATCGGTGCGGAGGCCTGCGGCGGGATCAGCGTGTCGGCACTCGCGGTGATCACCAGCGTCGGCACGGTGATGCCGGCGAGACCGGGCGTGGAGTCCACGCGCGCGGCCATCGCGAGCGATGCGGCGGCGATCGTCTCGGCCGGCTGCCGGCGGATCATCGCCTGCACGCGCGCGTGCAGAGCGGGGGGCGCCGCCTCCGAGAGCAGCGGCGGTGGGTTGTCGGCGAGAAACCCGTTGCCCTCCGCGCGCAGCCGCGCCGCGAGATCGCGCCGGCGGCCCTTCCCGGCCTCGTCATCGGCACCGGAGCGCGTGTTGGCGAGCACGAGCCCGCGCGTACGGGCGGGGTGCCTGCGCCAGAACGCGAAGGCGACGTAGCCGCCCATCGACAGCCCGCACACTACCGCCCGGTCGATGCCCGCGGCGTCCAGCGCCGCGGCCGCGCGATCGGCGGCGGCGTCCATCCAGGTCGCGGGGTCAGCGGGCGCCGACCCGTCGAAGCCAGGGAGCGCTGGCGCCGCGGTGGGGACGCTGTTGCTGAAGGCACCGGCCTGCGGCTCCCACATCTCGGGGCCTAGGGGAAAGGCGTGCAGCAGGAGCAGCCCGTCTGCCAAGATCTCGCTCCTCCGGGTATGGCCGACGGCGATGCGATCGCCATCCGCGCGCTGGTTTCGTCGGTCGGCGCGTCGCCGCCCAGCGGTCCAGTCTACCGGTCTCGCCGGCGTGCCGCGACGGTCGAAGGGCAGGCGGGCGTTTCGGGAATCGCCGCGAGTAGCTTCCGCACCTGCTCGGCACTGAGGCCACGGGGTGGTGTCGGGCTGACCTTGGGGTGTTTGAGGGCGTCGCAGGGATTCGAGCCGGCGGCACCCATGCGGATGAGGAAGCGGTAGAAGGAGGAGATGCAGGCAGCGCGCGCGCCGACGGTCACAGCCGAGGGCTCCCGTCCGGACAGGCCGATACCGTGGGCGTAGGCGAAGACGTCCTGACTGGTGACCGTGTCCGGCGGCTTGCCGAGCCGGCCGAAGAAGTCTTGGGGCATCCGCGAGTAGCTCTCGACCGTGCGGCGGGAGCCGGAGCGTCTCTCCTTTTCCGCCAAGAACGCGTACAGGGCGCGCTCCCAGCCGGAGGCGGAATCGTCGAAGCGTGCTGGAATGGCGCGGGCGGTGGGCATGTCTGGCTCCTTACTTTCGGAGCCATCCATCACTCGCGGAGCCAGACATAGCAACACGATCAGGAAATAGTCCCCACCGGGGGGGGGCTAGGCCGAGGACGTTCCCGACGCTGTAAGTCACGGCCCCGGCGATTGTGGCGAAGTATGATGCGCGAAGCCGCAGCGTCAGCCCGAGGAGACAACATGGCCAATTACCTGCCCAGCCCGTCCGGTTGGGTCCGCGAGCAAGTGGAGCTGTACGAGCGCACCAACGGCGCCGAGGGCAACACGCTCCGTGACACTGGGATGCCGGTCATCATCGTGACCAACACCGGGAACAAGAGCGGCGCGATCCGGAAGACGCCGTTGATGCGCGTGAAAGATGGTGACAAGTACGTGCTGATCGGATCGAGGGGTGGAGCGCCGCAGCACCCGGTGTGGGTGCACAATCTGCGCGCGAACTCCGATGTCGAG
>SHYR01000012.1 GCA_009692705.1 Dehalococcoidia bacterium | reverse complement strand
GGGCACGGAGATGGTGATGCCGGGCGACAACGTGGCGCTCGCCATCGAGCTCATCACCCCGGTGGCGATCGAGCAGGGGCTGCGCTTCGCCATCCGCGAGGGTGGCCGCACCGTCGGCGCCGGCGTCGTCACCGAGATCGTGGAGTAGGGCGATGGCCAAGGGCGACCGCGACTTCATCACGCTCGCCTGCCTGGAGTGCCGCGAGCGCACGTACACTACGAAGAAGAACAAGCGCAACGACACCGGCCGCCTGGAGTTGCGCAAGTACTGTCCGCGGTGCCGTCGTCACCAGGCGCACCGCGAGACGCGCTGAGGGCGGGCGGGAGCACCGGCATGGGCGGCCGCGCGGCCCGTCGAGCGCAGGAGCGAGCGGAGCGACGCCAGCGTCAGGTGGCGAGCGCGCCGCGGCGACCGCAGATCTCGGTGCCCGCTTCGGCGGCGGAGGGCGCGCGACGCGGCTCGCTGCTGAAGCCGCGCTGGGCGACCGACATCATCAGCGAGTTGCGCAAGGTGACCTGGCCGACCCGCCAGGACACGGCGAGCCTGACGCTGGTGGTGGTCGTGGTCTCGCTGCTGTTCGGGGCGGTGCTCGGCGCCTCGGACATCGGGTTCAGCTGGCTGATTGAGCACACGATTCTGCGCTAGGCTGGTAGCGCACACCAGCGCGCCGCCGTCTGAACGGCGTGCGCGGCACCGGGAGACTCCACTGACCAACCTGCAGGCCACCAGCAACGAGCGCGCGGTCGCGGGCGCGGAGACGGCAGCGCCGCCGGACGCGCGCGCCTGGTACGTCGTGCAGACCTACTCGGGCTACGAGAAGAAGGTCAAGACGAACCTCGACCAGCGCATCAAGTCGATGGACATGCTGGACCGCATCTTCCAGGTGGTGATCCCGATCGAAGAGGAGATCGAGATACACCAGGGCCAGCGGCGCACCGTCCAGAAGAAGATGTTCCCCGGCTACGTGTTCGTGCAGATGATCATGGACGACGACTCATGGTACGTGGTGCGCAACACCCCGGGGGTGACGGGCTTCGCCGGCAGCAACGCCGACGAGCGCTCGCGGCCGACCGCGCTCGCCGACGCGGAGGTCAACCGTATCCTGCGGCAGATGCAGACCTCGCGGCCGCGGATCAACGTCGGATTCAAGGTCGGCGACACGGTGCGCATCACGGACGGGCCGTTCCAGGACTTCATCGGGCACGTGGACGACATCAACCTCGACAAGGGCAAGGTCCGCGTGATGGTGACGATGTTCGGGCGCGAGACCGTGATCGAGATGGACTTCCTGCAGGTCGAGAAACAGTAGCGGAAGCAGCAGCGAACGAGCGGCAGGCATGCCCCGCGCGGCGGGGCGGCGCCACGCACGCGCGCCCGCAATGGCGGCGCGACGAACGGTGAGGCGAGATGGCGAAGAAGGTTCGGGCGGTGGTGACGCTGCAGATCCCCGCGGGGCTGGCGAATCCTGCGCCGCCGGTCGGCACGGCGCTGGGGCCGCACGGCATCAACATCATGGACTTCTGCAAGACCTACAACGAGCGCACCCGTGCCCAGACCGGCCAGGTGATCCCGGCGCAGATCACGATCTTTGAGGACCGCTCCTTCACCTTCGTGCTCAAGACTCCGCCCGCGTCCGACCTGCTGCGGAAAGCGGCCGGGATCGAGAAGGGCGCCGCCGACCGCCTGAGCGGGGCGAAGGGCACGGTCTCGCCGGCGCAGGTGCGCGCGATCGCGCTGACGAAGCTGCCGGACCTCAACACCAACGACATCGAACAGGCCGTGAAGATCATCGAGGGCACCGCGCGCTCGATGGGGATCGAGGTCGCCTGATGCCCGCTGACAGCAAGCGCATGCGCGCGGTCAACGCGCTGGTGGATCGCACCCGCGTCTACGAGCCGGCGGAGGCGATCGCGCTGGTCAAGCAGGCCGCGACCGCGAAGTTCGACGAGACCGTCGAGCTCCACCTGCGCACAGGCCTCGACGGCCGCCACGCCGACCAGCAGATTCGCGGCTCCGTGCTGATGCCGCATGGGCTGGGACGCGCGATGCGCGTCGCGGTCTTCGCCGAGGGCGAGGCTGCCACGGCCGCCGTTCGCGCGGGTGCGGACGAGGTGGGCGGCGACGACCTGATCGCGAAGATCGCCGGCGGCGCGCCGCTGAACTATGACGTGATCCTGGCCCAGCGCGACCTGATGGTGAAGGTCGGCCGGCTGGGCCGCATCCTGGGCCCGAAGGGGCTGATGCCCAACCCCCGCGCCAACACCGTGCTCGAAGCCCCGGACCTCCCGCGCGCCATCGCGGAGGCGAAGGCGGGCCGCGTCGAGTTCCGCCTGGACCGCACAAACCTCGTGCACTGCCCGATCGGCAAGGCCTCCTTCCCGCCGGAGCACCTGCTGGAGAATATGACGCGGCTGCTGGGCGCGATCGTGCAGTCGAAGCCAAGCGGGGCGAAGGGCGAATACATCCGCGCCGTGACGCTGACCTCCACCATGGGGCCGGGAGTGCCGCTGGCGGTCGCGCCGACGCTGGCGCTGGGCGCTCAGAGCGACTAGCTCAGAGCGACGGGGCCGTGCCGCCCCGCCCGCGTGCGCGCAGCGCCGCGACCGGATAAGATCAAGACTCCGCGCGGGCTGGACGCGCGCGGAACGAGCACGCGGAGCGATCCGCGACCGCCGAAGACCACGGGTCCCGCCATCGAGGCGGGCGAACGGCCCCGCGGCCGCCCGTGCAGGTGGGCAGCACGAGTCAGTCCCTCGCCCTCGCGCAGGGTCTGCTCGCGCCCTCCCGCATCGGCGGCGAGGGCGCGTTTTCGTTCCCCTGCCGGGAGCGCGAACGCGCCGGACAGCAACCGGAGGGGACGCGCATGCCTACCGCCCGCAAGATCGCCCTGGTGGATGAGCTGCGGTCGCTGATCGCGGACGCCGCGATCGCGATCGCGACCTCCTACCAGGGCACCTCGGTCGCGGAGCAGACGCGGCTGCGCGGTGAGCTCAGCGCCGCCGGCGTGCAGTACCGCGTGGTGAAGAACACGCTGCTGATTCGCGCCGCGCAGGCCGCCGGACGCCCGCCGTTCGCGCAGCTCGCCGACGGGCCCACCGCGCTGGTCGTTGGTCACGGCGACCCAGTCGCTGCCGCGCGCGCGATCACCGCCTATCTGCGCGCCAACCCCATGAGCGCGGTCAAGATCCGCAGTGCCGTGCTCGGCGACCAGCTGGTGGACGCCGCCTACGTGCAGGACCTGTCGACGGTGCCGCCGCGCGATCAGCTACTGGCGCGCCTCGCGGGCGGGCTGATGGGGCCGCTGGTGCAGCTGCGGCTGCTGCTGCAGGCCACCACGCGCGAGCTGGCCGGGCTGATCGACGCGCGCGCGCAGCAGCTCGAAGGCGGCACGGGATAGCGGAGGTCGGACGCATCACCGGGCGGTAGAGGCCGCCCGCGGGTCACGGGAGCATCAGCGGTCGGAACCGCGAGGAGGAACACGATGGCGACGAAGGTGGACCAGGCGCTCGACATCATCAAGGGGATGACGATCCTCGAGTTGCGCGACCTCAACAAATCGATCGAGGAGGAGTTCGGGGTCACCGCGGCCGCGCCGGTGGCGATGGCGATGGCGCCGGCGGCGGCCGCAGGCGGCGGGGCGCCCGTGGCCGAGGAGCAGAGCGAGTTCGACGTCATCCTCACGAACTTCGGCGCCAACAAGATCAACGTGATCAAGGTGGTGCGCGAGTTGACCTCGCTCGGCCTCAAGGAGGCCAAGGACTTCGTGGAGGCCGCTCCCAAGCCCGTCAAGGAGGGCGTCTCCAAGGAGGAGGCCGAGGCAGCGAAGGCCAAGCTCGAGGGAGCCGGCGCCGCCGTCCAGATCAAGTAAGGCCGCCGCGATGCGCGGCCGTCCTGTCCGCGCAGCCGGGATGGAGCACACACCGGCCCGCGGGCAGTCGCGGACGTGCGTGCTGTCCGCTGCCGCCCATGGTGATAGGCTCGACGCGTGCAGTGCTTCCGCTGCGACCAGGAAGCCGTGCAGGAGTGCCCGCGCTGCGGGGCGCTCTACTGTGACGACCACGGCGAGGCGCTCTGCGAGCGCTGCATGGACCCGGCGCTCGCGGTGCCGTCGTACCGCGTCTACCGTGGCTCGCTGCTGGCGTTGATGGTGGGCACGCTCTTCGCCGTGTGGCTGCTGGTGCGTCCGCCCAACTCCAGCGACAACGACGGCGCCGTGCCGTCGCCGCTGGCGAACCTGATTCGCCCGCCCGCGGCTCCCACCGCCGCGATCGCCACCGCCACGCCGGCGGGCTCGACGGCCACGCCTGTCGCCACGCCCACGCCCACGGCTACGGCGACCGTCACCACGCCGCCGGTTACGACGCGGGACTACACCGTCGTCAGCGGCGATACGGTGATCTCGATCGCCGCGCAGTTTCTGCCGCCCGGCACGGAGCTGCAGGCGTTCGTCGACCAGATCGTGAAGCTCAACAACTTGCCGAGCGCAAACGTGATCTGGCTCGGCCAAGTGCTGAAGATTTCGGTCCGATGAGCAACACCACGATCGACCAGCGTGAGGGCCATCGCGCGATGGTGGTGCGCAAGGTGATCTTCCACGCGCCCGCCGCGCTGGTGATGCTGGCATTCACCGTCACCGCCGTGGGCGGGCTGTTGGCGGGCAACCTCGGCGCGCTGATCGGCCTGGTGATCGCCGGCGGCCTGACCGTGATGCTCGGCCACGAGGCGGTCGCCGCGCTGCGCGATCTGCGCTCGTCCACGATCACCACGCGCGGCCGCGTCGCTCGCGCCTGGACGACCTCCCGCGCCGCCATGTTCGGCCGCGAGCACCACGTGCTGGTGGAGGGCCGCGTGTTCGAGGTACACCTCACCAGCGAGGACGCCGTGCGGCTCGGCGACACCGTGGAGGTCGTGCACTGGCCGCACAGCAATGTGCTGGTCTCGATGCACCTGATCGAGCGCGGGCCCGCCCCCGGTCCCGGCTAGGCGGCCGGGACTGGGGGCGGGCCCATGACCGATGGCGATGCGGCCCCCTATCACGTTCGCATCGCCGAGCTTCCGGACAGCGACCGGCCGCGCGAGCGCCTGCTGCGGCTGGGACCGTAGGCGCTGACCACCGCCGAGCTGCTGGCGCTGCTGCTGCGCACGGGCACGGCCTAGGAGGACGTGCTGCGGCTTGCCGCGCGGCTGCTCAAGCAACATGAGGGGCTGCGCGGCCTCGCCGCGACGGACCTGACGACGCTCGTGGGCACGCACGGCGTGGGCGGCGCGAAGGCCACCACCATCGCCGCGGCGTTCGAGCTGGGCCGCCGGCTCGCGCCCGATGGTGACGGGGTGCGCCCGATGGTGACGAGCCCGGCCGACATCGCGCGCCTGCTGCAGGGGGAGATGGAGCTGCTCCAGCAGGAGGAGCTGCGGCTGCTGGTGCTGGACACCAAGCACCACGTGCTCGCCGCGCTCACGCTGTACTGTGGCTCCGTGAACTCCGCGCCCGCGCGCGTGGCGGAGGTGTTCCGCGAGGCGGTGCGCCGCAACGCCGCCGCGATCGCCGTCGCGCACAACCACCCGAGCGGCGACCAGACGCCGAGCGCCGACGACATCGCGTTCACCTCGGCGCTCGTGCAGGTGGGGGCGCTGCTGAACATCGCCGTGCTGGACCACGTGGTGTTCGGCCACGGCCGCTACGTCTCGCTACGAGAGCGTCGCCTCGGCTTCGAGTAGGGCGCTCTCTGCGCGGGGGGCTGCTACACTGCGGCCGGCGGGTGGTGTGGGGACGGCATGCACTGGTTCGACCTCGTGATCGTCGGCGTGATCGCGTGGTTCACGTTCTCGGCCTTCTCGACCGGGCTGATCCGCGAGGTCTTCACGCTCGGCGCCGTGATCCTGGGCGCCGTGCTGGCCGGGACCTTTTACGCCCGGCTCTCCGCGAACATCGAGTTCCTGATCGCGGACGGGACCACGCGCCAGTTCGCCTCCTTCGTCGCGATCTTCGGGGGCATCGTCGTGGTCGGGCAGATCGTGGCGGTCGCGCTGCGCCAGGTGGCGCGGCTGCTGCTGCTGGGTCCCTTCGACCGGTTCGGCGGCGCGCTGTTCGGATTCGCCAAGGGGCTGGTGGTGGTCGAGGTGCTGCTGATCGCGGCGTCCACCTACCCGGTGGCCAGCGGCCTGGACGCCGCGCTGCGACAGTCCGCGCTGGCGCCGGTGATGCTGGACCACGTGCCGGGGCTGCTGCGACTGCTGCCTGAGGAATTCTCGCGCGGCCTCGACCGGCTCCCGCTTGCCGAGCCCTGAACCCGGCTGGCGAGCGGCCCGGCGATCCGGTGAACTCCCGCTCATCGCGCCGGGGAGGGCGCTGGCCGGGGGGCCGGACACGGCGACCATGACCGTCAGCCGCAATGCGCTGGTGCTGAACCAGAACTACGAGCCGCTCAACGTGTGCTCGTGGCGGCGTGCGTTCCTGCTCGTCTACCGGGACAAGGCGGAGATGCTGGCGGACTCCGGGGCCGGCGTCCGCACCGTCGACCGCCAGTTCACGCTGCCGTCGGTGATCCGCCTCCACCAGTTCGTGCGCCGCCCGCAGCCGCGCGTGCGGCTGACCCGCTGCGAGATCTTCATCCGCGATCAGCACCGTTGCCAGTACTGCGGTCGCAACGACGTGACGCTGACGCTGGACCACGTCTTGCCGCGCCACCGCGGGGGAGGGCACGGCTGGGACAACGTGGTCGCGGCCTGCCAGCGCTGCAACCACCGCAAGGCCGGCCGCACGCCCAGCGAGGCGGCGATGAGCCTGCTCAGCGAGCCGGTGCAGCCGGCCGCGAACGCCGCTGCGATGTTCGGCCATCACCTGGAGCGCCACCGCGAGTGGCGGCCGTTTCTGCTCGGGTGGCTGGACCCCGCGTCGCGCGCGCGGCTCTCCGCGGACACGGCGTCCTAGCACCGCGCAGCGGCCGGCAGCGGCGAGCGCGGGCGGCGGAAGTCCTCGGCGGCGGCAGGCCTACAGCAGATCGCCGCTGCGGCGGTCATCGACCGCCGCGACCGCGCGAAGCGCCAGTAGGTCGCGCACGTCGGTCAGCGACTGCACACACGCCTCGGGCGTGGCCCAGCCGCTCTCGCGCACGAGCGGGGCGATGCGGCGGCCGAGCGCGGCGGCCTGCGGCATGCGCTCGTCGAAGCTCTTGCGCAGTCCCTCCCACATCCCGGGCGGGTGCTGGAGCTCGAAGCGGGCGTACTGCAGCGCCATGAACTGCTCGCCTGCGCTGCCGGCCTGCCGCCACTCGGGGGGCGGCTCGCGCAGCAGGTCTTTGAGCGCGTTGTGGCGCTGCTGCAGCTCCCATGTCTGGTCGAGCGCGAGCGGGGCGAGCTGCGACTCCGCCTCCGCCTCCAGCACCAGCTCGCGCAGCGCCTGGCGCAGCTGCACGGCGCTCTCCGGCTGGGGACCATCCGGGCGTCGCACGTCCGGGTAGCGATCGAGGCGCTGACGGATGTGCTGGAGCGCGACCGCGAAGATGTGCGGCAGCGCGTGCGTGGGCACCCCCTTGTGCAACTGCACGACCACGGCGTCGTCGTCCCAGCGCACGTACGAGATCGCGTCCTGCGCGCGCAATTCCGCGCGCAGCTCGCGCGCGGCTTCATCGCGCACGCGCTTGAAGATCTGCGCCGCCAGATCGTCGATCGCGCTGCCGATGTCGCGTCCGACCAGCTTCATGCGACCTCTCCGGCCCACTCTACTCGAAGCGCCGGCGGGGGTCGCGCCGCCGGCCGTGCGCGCGTTCCGGGGGCGCAGATGGTCAGAGCGCCAGCGGCTGGCAGCGCAGGCAGTAGTTCGTCTCCCGGCCGCCGCTGGTCTGCCCGCGCACGGTCTCGCCGCAGCGCGGGCAAGGCTCCCCGGTGCGGCGGTGGACGCGCAGGTGGGCACGCCACTCCTCGTTGCGCTGGTAGAGGCGCTCGCGCACTTCTTCGCGCAGGATCTGGATCGCCCACTCGAACGTGGAGCGCATGGAGCGGTAGAGCGCGCGGCGCTCCACCTCGCTCAGCGTGCTGCCGCGGCGGTGGGGATGGAGCCGGGCCTCCCACAGCACCTCGTTGGCGTAGGCGTTACCGATGCCGGCGATGAAGCGCTGGTTCGTGAGCGTGTTCTTGATCTGGCCGCGATGGCTCGCGAGCCGCCGCATGAACGTCTCCTCGTCGACCTCCAGCGCATCCGGGGCCCAGCTCGGCGAACTGCGGCACGCTGTCCAGCGCATCCGTCGCGACGAGGTACCAGCGGCCCATGCGGCGGGCGTCCGAGTAGCGCAGCTCGTGGTCGCCGGAGAACGCGAGCGTGATGCAGGTGCCGGGCCGCCGCCGTTCCGCGCGCTCCGCCCATGTAAAGCGGCCGGTGATCATGGCGTTCACCACCAGCACGCGGCCGTCGTCGATCTCGAAGCGCAGGAACTTGCCGGTGCGGCGCACCGCCGTGAAGCGGTGCCCGACCAGGCTGTCTAGGCCCCCGACGCTGCGCACCAGCCACGGGTAACGCGCCTCGGTGGATTGCACCGTGCGGCCGTCGAGCTGCGCGGTGAGGAAGCCGGCGATCGCCTGGAGGTCTGGGATCTCGGGCACCGGCGCGCGCGGCTCAGGCGTGCTCGCGCGCCCAGCGCTGGTAGGAGCCGAAGACGCGCAGCCAGAGCGCGGAGGCGCGCAGCTCCGCGAGCACCGCCGCGACGGGCGGGTCGGCGCGGTGCCCGGCGAAGTCCACGAGGAAGACGTAGGTGCCCAGCTGCCGCCGCGTCGGGCGGGACTCGATGTGCGTCATGTTGATCTGGCGTTGCGAGAGCCGCCCAAGCATGTCGACAAGCGAGCCGGGGCGGTCGTGGTGGGTGGTGAACGCGATCGAGGTCTTGTCGTCGCCGGTCGGCGCGTGGTCCTCGGGCGCCATCACCACGAATCGCGTCTGGTTTCCGGACTCGTCGCCGATGTCATCGGCGTAGACCGTCGCGGCGTTCAGCTGCGCGGCGAAGGCGCTGCCCACCGCCACCGTGCCCGGCGCCGCGACGGCCGCCGCGATCGCGGCGGCGGTAGAGAGCGCCGCCACCGGCTCGGCGCGTGGCGCCAGTACGCGCAGGTGCTGCCGGCACTGTGCCAGCGCCTGCGGGTGCGAGTAGACGATGCTGGCGGCGGCGGGATCGATGCCGGGCGCGCCCACCAGCGCGTGGCGGATCGGGAGCACGACCTCCGCGCAGATGCGCAGCGAGAACTCGTCGCGCAGCATGAGGTCGAGCGTCTCCAGCACGCCGCCCTCGATCGAGTTCTCGATCGCGCAGACCGCGCCCTCGGACTGGCCGTCGAGCACGGCCTGCATGGCGGCGGCGACGGTGGGCAGCGGCAGCAGCCGGGCGTGCGGGTCGTAGGCGAGCGCGGCGGCCTCCGTGTAGGTGCCGCGCGGCCCGAGATGGGCGAGGCGTACCACGCTCCCCACGCTATTCTCAGCCATTCTCCACTATCCTCCGCGTTCGACGGCGTCCGATTCCGGCGCGAGCGGCGTGGCGAAGAGCCGGCGGAGCTCGGACTCCGCACCTTGGGCGATCACGGCGATCAACTCGTCGCCGTTTTGCAGCACGGTGTCGCCGCTGGGGATGCGCGGCGCGCCATCGAGGCCGATCACCAGCGAGATCACGGTCTGGCGGGGCAGCTGGAGGTCGCGGATTGCCTTCCCGGCTGCATCGGAACCCTCCTGCACGTGCAGGTCCACGACCTCCAGTCCGGAGCCCTGTAGCCGCATCAGCGGCACGACGGTGTGCTCCGGCAGGCTGGTTTCGAGCTGAGCCAGCACCGCCGCCGCTGCCGACACGGTGGCGTCGATCCCGAGCATCCGGAACAGCCCTTCGTTCCGCTGGTCGTCCACGCGCGCGATCGTGCGGGCGATGTGGAACCAGTGCTTGCCCACCTCGCAGGCCACGAGGTTGCGGCCGTCGTCGGCGGTGACCGCGATCAGCAGGTCGGCACGGCCGGCGCCCGCCGCGCCGAGCACTACCACCTCGGTGCCGTCGCCGTGCACCACCATCTCGCCCAGCTCCGCGCGCAGCTCGTTGGCGCGGGCACCGCTCTCCTCGATCAGCACCACCTCGTGATCGGGGGACGCGATCAGCTCGCGCGCGAGCCCGGACCCGACGGCCCCACCGCCGACGACGATGATGTACACGGCTACTCCGACGCGAGCGCGCTGTACGCCAGCTCGGCGCCCACGTCCGTGGGGCTGAAGGTGCGCAGGCCAAGCCGCTGGAACAGCTCGGCGCGGAACGGGTCGTAGAGCCGCGTCACCACGCGCTCCACGCCGTAGAGGTGCTTGGCGATCTGCGAGGCGAGCACGTTGCGGTTGTCGCCGTGCGTCAGCGCGAGGAAGGCATCAGCCTGCTCGATGCCCGCCGACAGCAGCAGGCGGTGGTCGAAGCCGGAGCCAGCGAGCTTCTGGCCGTGGAAGTCGGCCGGCAGGCGGTGGAACTGCGAAGGGTCGATGTCGATCACGATGACCTCGTGCCCTTCGCGGTCCAGGCGCCCCGCCACGGCGGAGCCCACGCGCCCGCAGCCCATGACGATCACCTTCACGCCGGTCCTACCTCGCCTTCTCGCGCCGGCCGCCCGCCGCGCCCGTGTCCGTCTCGGGCAGCGGGGCGTAGCGGATCAGCCAGACCTCGCAGGGTGCGTTCGCGAGCACGTACTGTGGGAGCCGCCCCAGCGCGAAGGCCCCGTACGGACGATGATGGTAGTCCAGCCCCATCACGATCGCATCCACGCTCAGGTCGATCGCTTCGTCCACCAGTGCCTGCCCCGCGTCGCGCGCCTGCACCAGCGAGCCCTCGATCTGCATGTCGTGCTGGTCGGCGATCTCCTCCGCGCTGGTGAGCACGCGCTCGCCCTGCTCCGCTTCCGGGCCCAGCTCGGCCTCCAGCGGGAGCGTGCGCGGCACCTCGATCACGTGCAGCACCGACACCTTCGCGCGGTGACGCCGGGCGACGTCGCAGGCGACCGCCAGCGCATTGTAGGCGGCCTCGGAGCCGTCCACCGGCACGAGGAACGATGCCAGCCGGCGCAGCGGATCGACGGGCACGACGACTCTTCTCCAGTGGGTGGAAGGTGTTCTAGTCGCGCTGCGCGATGCGGTAGCGCACGTAGGCGTTCACCAGCATTACCGTGCCCAGCACGCTGCCGACTGCCAGCACCTCGCCTGCGGCCAGCGTGAGCGCGATCGCAAGCACGCCGACGGCGGCGGAGCCGGCAGCGAGGATGAGGTTGGTGCGGCGCATGTCAGCTCGCATGATGCGGTCCCGGCACGCGAGGATCGAGTGCGAACCCGGGGTGCTGGAGGCGGGATGCTAGGGCCGCCCGCGAGCCGCTGTCAATCGCGGCTCAGCCGCAGCGCAATCGCGCCGCGAGCGAGCCGCGCGGCGTTCCGTCGCTACCACGCGCGTGCTATGCTCCGCGCGCTCGGCGGGCGGCGCGCCGGCCGGGCCGCTGGTTCGGCGTGCCGGGGAGAATGAGGATTCGATGCCTACCACTACGATCAACGGGTTTACCCTCCAGTACGACGTGATCGGGGGGGGCGAGCCGATCTTGCTCACCCCCGGCGGTCGGGGCGGGATGGCGCAGATGCGGCCGTTGGCCGAGCAGCTGGCATCCGCCGGCTACCGGGCGATCATCTGGGACCGCCGCAACTGTGGCGCCTCCGATGTGGTGATCGACGGCGGCGTCTCGGAGCAGGAGCACAACGCGGACGAAGCGTTCGAGCTGCTGACCAGGCTCGATGCTACCCCCGCCTACGCGTGCGCGGGAACGTCGGGCATGCGGGCGATGGCGCTGCGCGGCCGGGGTGTGGAGCGGCATGGCGTGGCGATCGATGTCGACCCCGGTGCGTCGTTGCTGCTGGCGATCCGCCACCCGCAGGCGGTGAAGGGCGTGCTGCTGACCGCCGTCACCGGGTGGCCCGTCGGCGCGCAGTACCTGGCGGAGAACTACTACACCTGCTACGTCGAGGCCGCGCAGCGCGGCGGGATGCGGGCCGTGATCGAGCAGCTGGCTCCGAACCAGGCCCCTGACGAGGAGCCGTTCTGGGCGGCGCGCATTAGAGAGAACCCCCGCAACGAGCAGCGCGTGCTCTCCATGGACCCCCAGCACTTCATCCGCGTGATGGAGAGCTGGAGCGCGTTTACGCTGCGGGAGAGCTACATCTGCGGCGTGACGAAGGAACAGCTGGCCGCGATCCGCGTGCCCACGCTGGCGATCGGCGGGGGCGACGACGAGCACCCCACCTACGTCGCCGAGCGCGTGACCGACGTTGTGCCCGGCGCCGAATTCCATCCCCCCGTGATCACGGCCCTCGAGCGCCTGCGGCTGGCCAACCGTGATTTCCGGGACGATGCCGCCCCCGCGGTGGAGCGGATGGAGGAGTTGCGCAGCGAGCGGACGCTGGCGATCCTGCTGCAGTTCCTCGCCAGGGTCGGCAGCGGCGCCGCAAAACCGCCGGGCGGGCAGCCGGCTGTCGCTGACGTCGCCTACCAGTGGTGATGGCTGCGCGCTGAGCGCCGCACACCACGCGGCGCCGCCCCGCCGCGAGTTCGTGCTCAGTCCGCCTGGGCCGCCCGCATCCCTGCCCGCCGGTCCGGCGGCCGTGGCCCCCGCCTCCCGGCCGCGATCCCGTAGGATGTAGGTTCGAAGTCGAGACCGCGCCGCCCCTCGCGGGCGCGCCATTCCCCGGGAGCGAGATGACGAGCACCAGCACCACCCCGGCAAGCGCCGGCCTTCCCTCTGCCAACGGCGGCGGGAAGGTGGCGACGGCGACCTGGACCGTGAAGGCCGGCCTGGCGCAGATGCTCAAGGGCGGCGTGATCATGGATGTGGTGACCGTGGAGCACGCCCGCATCGCGGAGGAGGCCGGCGCCTGTGCGGTGATGGCGCTGGAGCGCGTGCCGGCCGACATCCGCGCCGCCGGCGGCGTGGCGCGCATGAGCCGCGTGGAGCTGATCGAGCAGATCATGGAGGCCGTCACGGTCCCGGTGATGGCGAAGGCGCGCATCGGCCACTTCGTGGAGGCGCAGATCCTCGAGGCGATCGGCGTCGACTACATCGACGAGTCCGAGGTGCTGACCCCGGCAGACGATCAGCACCACATTGACAAGCATCCCTTTAAGGTGCCGTTCGTGTGCGGCTGCCGCGACCTCGGCGAGGCGCTGCGGCGCATCGCGGAGGGCGCGGCGATGATCCGCACCAAGGGCGAGGCGGGCACCGGCGACGTGGTGGAGGCGGTGCGTCACATGCGCGCGCTGTGGGGCGGCATCCGCCGCCTGCAACTCACGCCGGAGGAGGAGCTGCCGGCGGCCGCCAAGGACCTCGGCGCGTCGCTGGCGCTGGTGCGCGAGGTGAAGCAGCTGGGCCGCCTGCCAGTCGTCAACTTCTCGGCCGGGGGCGTGGCCACGCCGGCCGACGCCGCGCTGATGATGCAACTGGGCGCGGACGGGGTGTTCGTGGGCTCCGGCATCTTCAAATCGGACCAGCCCGAGCGCATGGCGTCCGCGATCGTGCGCGCGGTCACCCACTACCGGGACCCGCAGGTGCTCGCCGCGGTATCGCGCGGCATCGGCGACCCGATGCGGGGCCGCTCGGCCGCGGGGCTACCGGCGGAGGAGCAGCTCGCGGCGCGGGGGAACTGAACGCTACGAGCCACACGCCCAGCCACCCGGGCCGCACCGTGACGCCGCGCATCGGCGTGCTGGCGATGCAGGGGGCCTTCCGCGAGCACATTCAGCGCCTGTGTGCCATCGGCATCGAGGCGAGCGAGGTCCGTACGCTCGACGAGCTGCGGTCATGCGACGGGCTGATCATCCCCGGGGGAGAAAGCACGACGATCGCGCGGCTGCTGCTGGCGTTCGAGCTGATGGAGCCGCTGCGCCGCCGCATCGCGGAGGGCCTGCCGGTGTGGGGCACTTGCGCGGGCGCGATCCTGCTCGCGCGCGACGTGCCCGGGCTCGACCGCCCGCCGCTTGGCGCCATGGACATCCGCGTCGACCGCAACGCCTTCGGCCGCCAGCTCGATTCCTTCGAGTTCGACCTGAACGTGCGCGGGATCGCCGGCGGCCCGCTGCACGCCGTGTTCATCCGCGCACCCGCGATCACCGCCACCGGCCCGGGCGTCGAGGTGCTGGCGATGCTGGCGGACGGGCGCGTGGTGGCGTGCCGCCAGGGCGCGCTGCTCGCGACGGCGTTCCACCCCGAGCTGACCGCGGACCCGCGGCTGCACGAGCTGTTCGTCACGATCGTGCGCGAGGCGATCGCGCGCCGCGCTGCCGAGGGAGCTGCCGCGGGAGCCACGGCATGAGCGGCCCGCACGCGGACAGCGCCCGCGCACCCCGGCCCACGGACCTGGTCGCGTTGGTCACGTTCGACGGCGAGGTGCACGAGAACCAGGCGGTGACGCGCGAGCGGCTCGGGCGGCCCACCGCCGCGCCGCACCCGCTGAACGCGGCGATCGAGCAGTGGCTGGGCGGACGCCAGTACACCTGGATCGACGTGCGCGGCCGCCAGATCGACGGCATCGCCACCGCGCGTGAGCTGGGCTCCCGCCGCGCCTGGATCATCGACACGCTGGTGGATGCCACCGCCGCGAGCGAGCCCGCGGTTGCAGCCGCCTTGCTGTGGCAGGCGCTGGCGGCGGCCGCGCGGCATCGCGTCACTCACCTGCTGCTGCGCACCGCCGTCGATGCGCCGGCGCGCGCGGACGCGCTGCGTGCCGGGTTCCAGTCGGCGCTCGAGGAGCGGCTGTGGGAGGGCCCCGCCCTGCGCGCCTGTGACGGCCCCGGGTATGCGGCGGTGGCGGTGCGCGACGCGTGCCCCGAGGACGCCTTTGCCCTCTTCCAGCTCTACAACCGCGCGCTCCCCATGCAAGGACGGCAGGCGCTGGCGGTCACGCTCGAGGAATGGCTCGCGGTGCAGGAGCGCCGCTGGCTGCGCCGCGGCAGTCGGCAACTGGTCGCGGTGGAGGGCGACCGTATCGCCGCCGCGCTACGAGTCGTGCCGGCACGCGGCCGCGGGCAGTTCGACCTGATCGCGGACGCCGACGGCATGGCAGGTGCGGCCGCGCTGCTGGACCTCGCCGTCGCTGCGCTGGCCGGGGCGGAGCGCGTGCTGGCGCTGGTGTCGCGCTGCGCGGCGCCGCTGGACCTGCTGCTGAGCGAGCGCGGCCTCGAGCCCGGCGCAGCGTACGAGCTGCTCAGCCGGCGCAGCGCGATCCCGGTGGCGGAGCGCGGCCGCGTGGCGGCCGGGGTGGCGGTGTCCACGGATGCCTGAGCCGCTCTTCGACGGCGCGCCGGGCGACTCCCGCGAGCAGGATGAGATCGCGGCGATGCTCGTCACGCTGCCTGCGCGCGTGGCCGCGGCGTTGCGGAGCCGCGAGCTGCACGGGCTGCTGGAGGTGGTGCTTGATATCGGGCGGCCGCCCACGGCGCGCTACGCTGAGGGCGAGATCGTGCTCGACGCCGGCGAGGTCACCGACCAGGAGCTCGAGCACGTGGTTGCCTGCGTGTCCGAGTTCGGCGAGGACAACCGTGCTGGCATCCAGCGCACGCTGCACCGCATCTCCGCGATACGAAACCGGCGCGGGCGCATCGTCGGGCTCACCTGCCGCGTCGGTCGCGCCGTCGGCGGCTCCACTGAGGTGATCCGCGACCTGGTGGAGTCCGGGCGCAGCATCCTCTTGCTGGGGCGCCCCGGCGTGGGTAAGACCACGATCCTGCGCGAGACCGCGCGCGTGCTGGCCGATGAGATGCACAGGCGGGTCGTGATCGTCGATACCTCGAACGAGATTGGCGGCGACGGCGACATCCCGCACCCCGGCGTGGGGCACGCGCGCCGCATGCAGGTGCAGCGGCCGGAGCTGCAGCACCAGGTGATGATCGAGGCGGTGGAGAACCACATGCCCGAGGTGATCGTGATCGACGAGATCGGCACCGCGCTGGAGGCGGAAGCCGCGCGCACGATCGCCGAGCGCGGCGTGCAGCTGATCGCGACGGCGCACGGCAACACGCTCACCAACCTGATGCAGAACCCCACGCTCAGCGACCTCATCGGCGGCATCGAGTCGGTGACGCTCGGCGACGAGGAGGCGCGCCGCCGCCGCACGCAGAAGACCGTGCTGGAGCGCCGCGCCGCGCCCACCTTTCACTCGCTCGTCGAGATCCAGTCCTTCAGCCGCGTCGCTGTGCACGAGGACATCGCGCGCACCGTCGACGCGCTGTTGCGCGGCTTCGAGGTGGAGGCGGAGGTGCGCACCACCGGCGATCGCGGCGAGATCGAGAGCGTGGAGCGCCAGCCGCTGCGGCCGCTGCCGGAGCCCGGTGGCCACGAGTCGGCGCCTGCGTACGCGGCCGCCTTCCCCGCACCGGAGCGTGCGGGGCCGCCGGGCGCCGCCGCCCGTCGCATCCTGCCGTTCGGCGTCAGCCGCGTGCGGCTGGAGGAGGCGATCGCGGCTACGCGCGCGCCGGCCGCGGTTGTCGACCGCATCCGCGACGCCGACGCGGTGATGACGCTGCGCCACTACTACCGCCGGCGCAGTGGGCCGCTGCGCGAGGCGGAGACGCGTGGCGTGCCGATCTACGTGCTGCGCAACAACACCGTGAAGCAGATGGAGCAGTCGCTGCTGGCGATGCGCCAGGAGCAGGGCCGTGAGGATCCCGCCACGGCGGCGCTGCGCGAGGCCGAGGGGGCGATCTCCGCCGTGACCTACCAGGGGCGGCCGAGCGTGGAGCTCGCGCCGCAGAACGCCTACATCCGGCGGCTACAGCACGAGGTCGCCACCCGCCACGGCCTGCGCTCGGTCTCCAAGGGCCGCGAGCCGTACCGGCACGTGACGGTGATCCCGGGCGACGGGCGCGGCGCCTGGGACGACGACTTCGATGACCCGTAGCCGGCACGCCTGGCGATGAACGAGCGCCGCGGCCGCTTCGTAACCCTCGAGGGCGGTGACGGCACCGGCAAGTCCACGCAGCAGGCGGCGCTCGCGGCGCTGGCGTCGGCGGCCGGCTGGGACACGGTGTCCTGCCGCGAGCCCGGCGGCACGGCGCTCGGCGAGCGGCTGCGCGCGGCGCTCTTCGCCAGCGCCACGCCGCCCGCGCCGCAGGCGGAGCTGCTGGTGTTCGCCGCCGCGCGCGCCCAGCTCGTGCACGAGGTGATCCGGCCGGCGCTGAAGCGCGGCGCGCTGGTGCTCTGCGACCGCTTCGCGGATTCGTCGGTCGCCTACCAGCAGTACGGGCGCGGGCTCCCCGCCGGGCTGGTCGGGATGGCGAACGCCGCGGCTACCGGCGGGCTGCGGCCTGACCTCACCGTGCTGCTGGACACCGAGCCGGCCGCCGCCCTGGCGCGCAGCCAGCAGGGCGCGAATTACATGGAGCGCGAGCAGCTGGCGTTCCACCACCGCGTCCGAGAGGGCTACCGCGAGCTCGCGCGGGCTGAGCCGGAGCGCTGGCTGGTGGTGGACGCCACGCTCCCGGTGGTGGCCGTCACCGCCGCGATCTGGGAGCGGCTGCGGCTGCTGCTGGCGCCGCCTACGCGCGCGTGACCGATCGCTGACGGCCGCGCGACGGCGCGCTCGCCCCGGCGTGCCGCTGCTCCTACACTGGCGCCATGCCCGCTCGCAGCGTCACCGTCCGTGTGCCGGCGACTTCAGCGAACCTCGGCTCGGGGTTCGACAGCCTCGGCGTGGCGCTGGACTGGACGGCGCTGATCCACGTCACCGTCCACGATGGCCCCGTGCCGCGCCCGGTCGGGCCGATCGAGGCGATGGCGGTGAGCGCGGCGGTTGCGCTCTACCGCCGCGCCGGTGCGCAGCCGCCGTCCGGTATCAGCGCCAGCTACGAGGGAGAGATACCGGTGGGGCGGGGGCTCGGCGTCTCCGCGGCGGCGCGCGTCGCGGGCGTGATGGCGGCGAACGCGCTGATGGCGGGCGGCTACGACGCCGAGACGTTGCTCGGGCTGGTGGCGCAGCTCGAGGGCCACGCGGACAATGCCGCGCCCGCGCTGCTCGGCGGGCTGCAGATCGTGGTCGCGCACGACGACGGGCTGGCGCACCTGGCGCTCGAGCCACCGGGCGACCTGCGGCTGGCGCTGCTGATCCCGGACTTCTCGATGCCCACGGAGGAGTCGCGCCAGCGGCTGCCGGAGTGGCTCACGCGCAACCAGTCGGTGCACAACATCGGCCGCGCCGCGCTGCTGGTTGCGGCGATCCGCGAGCGGCGCTACGACCTGCTCAACATCGCGACCGAGGACGTGCTGCACCAGCCGGCGCGCGCGCAGATCTTCCCGCCGATGTACGCGATCTTCCAGGCCGCGCGCGGCGCCGGCGCCCACGGCGTCTATCTCTCCGGCGGCGGCTCGACGATCGCGGCCTTCGGCACCACTGGCCTCGAGCAGATCGCGGGCGCGATGCGCGAGGCGGCGGCGGTGCAGGGCTTCGGCGCGCAGACGCGCGTCTGCGCGCTGAGCGCGCGCGGCGCCGAGCTGGTCGCGGGCTAGGCAAGGACGGGCTGCGCGATGGCGCTGGTGGTGCAGAAGTACGGCGGGAGCTCGGTGGCGAACGCGGAGCGCATCCGCCACGTCGCCGGCCGGGTGGCCGCGCGCGCCGCCGCCGGCGACCGCATGGTCGTGGTGGTCTCGGCGATGGGCGACACCACCGACGACCTGATCGCGCTGGCCGCGCGCGTGCGCTCCTCCGCCGAGCCGCTGCCGAGGGAGATGGACCTGCTGCTCTCCACCGGCGAGATCGTCTCCTCGGCGCTGCTCTCGATGGCGCTGCACGACCTCGGCACGCCCGCCGTGAGCCTCACCGGCCAGCAGGCCGGCATCCGCACCGACGCGGTCTACGGCCGCGCGCGCATCTCCGGCATCGATACCGTCCGCATCGAGCGCGAGCTGGCCGCGGGCCGCGTGGTGGTCGTCGCCGGCTTCCAGGGCGTCTCCGAGGACTTCGACGTGACCACGCTCGGCCGCGGCGCCAGCGATACCAGCGCCGTGGCGCTGGCGGCGGTGCTGCACGCGGCCTCGTGCGAGATCTACACCGACGTGGCCGGCATCTACACCGCGGACCCGCGCATCTGCCCGAGCGCGCGGCCGCTGCGGGACATCGACTACTACGAGATGCTGGAGATGGCTACGACCGGCGCACGCGTGATGCACGCCCGCTCGGTGGAGATCGGCGAGATCTACGGTGTCGAGATCCTCGTCGCGAGCACCTTCGACCAGAGCCGGCCGGGCACATGGATCCGCAGGGAGTCGATCATGGAGAAGGCGAACAAGGTGCGCGGCATCGCGCATCAGGAGCACATCGCGAAGGTGACGGTGCGCGGCGTGCCGGATCGCCCGGGTATCGCCGCCCATCTCTTCGAGCCGCTGGCGGAGGCCGGCATCTCCATCGACACGATCGTGCAGAACGCCAGCGTCGAGAACCTCACCGACGTCACTTTCACCGTCGACCGCTCGGAGGTCGGGCAGGCGGCGAAGGTGGTGCGGGCGCTGCTGCCGGCGATCGGCGGGCGCGACGTGATCGCGGACCCCAACCTCGGCTCCGTCTCGATCGTCGGCACCGGCATGGTGTCCAGTCCCGGCTTTGCCGCGCGCATGTTCCGCGTGCTGTTCGAGCACCAGATCAACATCGAGCTGATCTCCACCTCCGACATCCGCATCACTTGCATCGTGCGCGCCGACCAGGTGCAGGCGGCGGTGAACGCCCTGCACGAGGCGTTCGCGCTCGACCGCTCAGACTGACGCCACGCCGGCCTGAGCGAAGCCGGTGCCGGCGGGTGGAGGGGGGCGCGCCCGCGGAGCCTGTAGACTGCGAGCGGGCGCCGACGTGGGGGAACCGTGCGATGCGGTGGTACCGCGTACCGATTCTCGCCCTCGGCATTCTTGTCGCCTGTAGCGGTTCAGGCGACGCGGACGAGACTGCCCGGTTCAGGGAACAAAACGCGCGGTTGCAAGCGCAGGTGGAGACCCTCAACACCACCGCGACGTCGGGGCCGACGATAGCGGCAACGAGCCCCGACACACCGGTGCCCGGGACTCCGGCCCGGGCACCGTCTGTGAGCGGGGCGGTCCCGCCGCCTCCCGTGGCCCCCAAGTGCGACCCTCTGACGTCCGCCTGACGGTCCAGCGCGCAACGGTGCAGGTTCACACTTCGCGGGGTACCAGAACCGCGTTCTACATCGGGACGGGGGAGTTCATCACGGCCGCCCACGTTGTGGAAGGCGAAACGCAGGTCAGGCTCGCCTCACCGCTTGTCGATGTCTCAGCGACAGTTGTCGGGTTGGACTTTGCGAGTGACGTCGCCGTTCTCGCCGCGAACGTCAAACTGGAAGCGCTTGCATGGGGTGACTCGCGCGAGATCGTGCTCGGCAACAAGCTCGGAGTGATGGGTTACCAGCTAGGGTTCTCCGGTCCGGCGAGTTACACGAGCGGCGCGGTGTCGAGGAAATTCGCCGCGGATGGCGTGTCCTACATCCAGACGGACGCCGCCATCAACCCGGGCAACAGTGGAGGGCCGGTTTTCAACGATTGCGGTCGAGTCGTCTGGATCGTGGTGTCCGGGCCTAAACGTGCCTCTGAGGGCATCGACTGGGCGGTCGCTGAGGAAACCGCCACAGTGGTGGTGCGACGCGCCAGAGCGAACCCGCCCACGACAACGTGTTCGGTGCAGACGGTCACTGTCCCCAACTTGGGGTCAGCCACTGTGCCGCTGGGAGACTTCGCCTGGGAGCAGCTACTGACCGTTTCATATGCAGTCGCTCAAGGCAGCTCCGGCACGCTCGATATTGCCTTCGCTTTGGCCGACGTCAACGGTCAGATTGTCAGCGGTCCCGTTAGGCAGCCCGCCGGCAAGATCGACGAGCACGTGCCCAGTCCGGGAAAGTACTTCGCCAGACTCGATAACAGCTACTCCATCTTCACCCAGAAAACGGTTAGCCTGACCTGGTGCACCTACCGGCGATAGCGACTCGCTGGCCGTGTCGCGCGTTCTGGCATCCGGTACGCTCGCGTGTAGCAGAGTCGCTGACGCCACGCTCCCGTGAGCGAAGCCCGCGCGGGCGGCCGGCAGCGGGGGCGCGCCGCTGCTGCCACGCAGGGGCAGGCAGGCGCTGGCCGCTGGTGGTACGATGCGGGTCCGGGTGGGGTCGCACGCCCGTTCGCGCAAACGTATAGGTGGTCAATCACTTCAGGGACGTTCGCTCGGCCCATGTTCGCTCACCTGCACACGCACTCCGAGTACTCGCTGCTGGATGGGCTGAGCAAGATCCCGGAGCTGGTGGCGCGCGCGCAGCAACTCGGCCAGCAGGCGCTGGCGATCACCGACCACGGGGCGCTCTACGGCGCGATCGAGCTCTACGAGACGGCTCGCGCGGCCGGCGTGAAGCCGATCATCGGGCTCGAGGCGTACGTCGCGCCGGGCAGCCGCCGCGACCGCAGCCCCGCCGCCAAGACCTCGTACCACCTCACGCTGCTGGCGCAGAACGAGCGCGGCTACCGCAACCTGCTCAAGCTCTCGACGGCCTCCCACCTCGAGGGCTTCTACTACAAGCCGCGCGTGGACCGCGAACTGCTGGAGCAACACAGCGAGGGGCTGTTCGCGCTCTCCGGCTGTCCCTCCGGCGAGCTCATGACCGCGCTCGCCGACGGGCGCGAGCAGGACGCGCTCGACGCCGCGGGCTGGTACCGCGACGTCTTTCGCGGCCGCTACTACGTGGAGCTGCAGGAGCACGAGCAGGACCAGTTCAGCCGCCTCACGCCCTCGCTGGTGCAGCTCGCGCGGCGGCTCGAGCTGCCGCTGGTGCTGACCAACGACTCGCACTACACGCGGCGCGAGCAGCAGCACGCCCACGACGTGCTGCTCTGCATCGGCACCAATGCCACGATGCTGGAGGAGAGCCGCTTCCGCCTCGAAGGCGACTCCTTCTACCTGAAGTCGGAGCAGGAGATGCGGGCGCTTTTCCCTGACCTGCCCGAGGCGGCCGACAACAGCGCGCGCATCGCCGAGCAGGTAGACATCAAGCTCGAGTTCGGCCGCACGCAACTGCCCGACGCCGGCGTGCCCGCCGGCATGTCACCCGCCGCCTACCTGCGGCAGCTCTGCGACGAGGGCGTGCGTCGTCGCTACCGCAACCTCACCGCGGAGCAGCGCGACCGCCTGGACTACGAGCTGAACGTGATCGAGCAGACGGGCTTCGTCGAGTACATGCTGATCGTGCGCGACATCGCTCGCTTCGCGCGCGAGCGCGGCATCCCGATGGGAGTGCGCGGCTCGGCGGCAGCCTCCATGGTGCTGCACTGCCTCGACGTCACGGACATCGAGCCGACGCAGTACCGCCTGGTGTTCGAGCGCTTCCTCAACCCGGAGCGTAGCTCGATGCCGGACGTGGACTTCGACTTCGCCGACGACCGCCGCGATGAGGTGATCCGCTACACGGCCGAGCGCTTCGGACACGACCGCGTGGCGCAGATCGTGACCTTCGGCACGCTCGGCGCGAAGGCCGCGATCCGCGACACCGGCCGCGCGCTCGGCATGCCCTACGGCGAGGTGGACCGCATCGCGCGCATGATCCCCGACACGCTGCACGTCACCATCGCGCAGGCGCTCGACGAGGTGCAGGAGCTGCGTGACGCGGTGGAGGCCGAGGAGCCGGTGCGCGCGCTGATCGACACGGCACGCGGCCTCGAGGGCGTCGCGCGGCACGCGAGCACGCACGCCGCCGGGGTCGTGATCACGCGCGAGCCGCTGACCGAGGTGGTGCCGCTCCAGCGCGCGACCACCGGCCGCGACAGCGGGCGCAACGGCGAGCAGTTGCTCCCGACCACGCAGTACGCCATGGCCGACGTGGAGACGATCGGGCTGCTCAAGCTCGACTTCCTCGGGCTCACCAACCTCAGCATCCTCGGCCGCGCCGTGCAGCTGATCCGCGAGCGGCGCGGCGAGGCGCTGGACCTGCTCGCGCTGCCGGACGGCGACCCGGACACCGCCGCGCTGCTGGCAGCGGCGGAGACCTTCGGCGTGTTCCAGATGGAATCCGCCGGGATGCGCCGCTACGTGGCGGAGCTGCAGCCGCGCGACATCCGCGAGGTGGCGGCGATGGTGGCGCTCTACCGGCCCGGCCCGATGGAGCACATCCCGAGCTACATCGAGGCGAAGCACGGGCGTGCCGCGCCGCACTACCTCCACGCGGACCTTGCCGCGATCCTCGACGAGACCTACGGCGTGATCACCTATCAGGACCAGGTGCTGGAGATCGCCAAGCGGTTCGCCGGCTACACGCTCGGCCAGGCCGACGTGATGCGCAAGGCGATGGGCAAGAAGATCCCGGCGGTGATGCTCGCCGAGCGCGAGCGCTTCGTCGCCGGGTCGCAGGCGCAGGGCTACGAGCGCCGGCTCGCGGAGCAGCTGTTCGACCTGATCGAGCCGTTCGCCGGCTACGCCTTCAACAAGGCGCACGCGTTCTCGTACGGCGTGATTGCCTACCAGACCGCCTACTTGAAGGCGCATTACCCCGTGGAGTTCATGACGGCGGTGGTGATGGCCAGCGGCGGCTCGCAGGACCGCATCGCCGCCGCGCGCGCGGAGTGCACGCGCCTCGGCATCCGGCTGCTCGCCCCGAACGTAAACCGCTCGGCCTCCAACTTCGCGATCGAAGCGGACGAGCGCGGCGAGCCGGCGATCCGCTACGGCCTGGCGCAGATCAAGAACGTGGGTGCGGGCGCGATTGAGCAACTGCTCGCCGAGCGCGCGCAGGGCGGGCCGTTCGACACGCTCGAAGCCTTCGCGCGCCGGGTCAACCCGCACGATCTCAACCGCCGCGCGCTGGAATCGCTGGCCAAGGCGGGCGCGCTCGACACCCTGGGCGACCGCGCGAGCATCGTGGCTGGGCTCGACCGCATCTTGTCGCTGGCGCAGCAGGAGCAGCGGCTGCGCGAGACCGGGCAAAGCTCGATGTTCGACCTCTTCGGCAGCGAGGTCGACACGCCGCTGCCGGCTCTGGAGCTGGAACCGCAGCAGGCGCCGCGCCAGGAGCTGCTGGCGTGGGAGAAGGAGCTGCTCGGCACCTACATCTCCGAGCACCCCTTCCAGCAGGCCGGCGAGGCGCTGCGCGGCTACGTGACCGCGCAGGCGGCGGAGCTCACCGCCGAGCTGGCGGGGCAGGAGGCGACCGTCGCCGGCACGCTCACGCGCCTGCGCCGCCTCGTCACGCGGCAGGGCAAGCCGTTCGCCGCGGCGGTGCTCGAGGACCTCAGCGGCGCGGCCGAGCTGACCGTGTGGCCGGACGGCTTCGAGCGCTTCCGCGACCTGCTGGTGGAGGGCACGGTGCTGCTGGCGCGCGTCGAGATCCGCCAGCGCGGCGAGCGTCTGACGCTGGCGGTGCTGGACCTCACCGCCTACGACCAGGACGTCGGCGAACTGGTGAACTTCGAACCGTCGCGCTTCGTGCCTCGCACCACGCGCCGCGGTCCCGGCGGCGGGCCGCGAGGCTTCGTCCACCCCGGCGAGGGCCGCGAGAGCGCCAGCGATCGCGGTGGCGGGAGCGGCGCGAACGGCCATGGGGCCACCCGCCCGGCGCTGCGCGCGGTCGAGCCGGCCGCCGCTACCGACCTGCCGGCTCCCGAGCCGCCGGCGCCGCAGGCGGTGCGTGCGGCGGAGGCTGCGAGCGGGTCGCCGCGGCTGCTGATCGCGATGGAGGAGACCACCGACGCGGTTGCGGACCGCGGCCGCTTGCAGCGGCTGATCGAGCTGCTCGGCGCCCACCCGGGCGAGCTGCCGGTGGAGCTCGCGGTGCACACCCGCGGCGGGCGCACGGAGCGCCTGCGCCTCGACGGCGTCGCCGCCGGCGAGGAACTGGTGCCGCGGATCAGGACCCTGCTCGGTGTGCTGGGCGAGGTGTGGGAGGCCGGCGAGCGCGAGCGCGCCGGGGCGCTGGCGGCGGCCGGCGGCGCCTAGCCGCGCGCCACGCCCGCTCCGCCGCCCCCACCCGGCACGTTGACCCTCCGGCCGCCCGCAGGCGCTAGACTGGGTGCGCGGACGCGCGCTCCCACCGCCGCGGTCGAAGGAACCCGAACCCATGGCGCAGCACACCCCGGCGCCGGACCCGAGGACGGCGGCGCAGTTCGCGCTCGTTCACCGTGTGCGCGCGGAGATCGGGCGCGTGATCGTGGGCCAGCACGCGCTCATCGACCGCCTGCTGATCGCGCTGCTCACGAACAACCACGCGCTGATCGAAGGCGTGCCGGGGCTGGCGAAGACGCTGACGGTCTCCACGCTCGCGCGCACGCTGGATTGCTCCTTCGCGCGCATCCAGTTCACGCCCGACCTGCTCCCGGCCGACATCACCGGCACGCTGGTGTTCAACCCCGCCGACGGCGCGTTCCGCGTCCGGCGTGGACCGGTGTTCGCAAACGTCGTACTGGCGGACGAGATCAACCGCGCGCCGGCGAAAGTGCAGTCGGCGCTGCTCGAGGCGATGCAGGAGCGCCAGGTCACCATCGGCGGAGAGACGTTGCCGCTGCCCGACCCCTTCCTCGTGCTCGCAACGCAGAACCCGATCGAGCACGAGGGTACCTACCCGCTGCCCGAGGCGCAGCTCGACCGCTTCATGCTCAAGGTGATCGTGCACTACCCGGAGCGCGAGGAGGAGCGCCTGATCCTGCGCCGCGGACTCGAGGGCGCGGATGATCACGTCGAGGCGGTGACCGGCCCGGCGCAGATCGCGCAGCTGCGGGAGGCGGTGGCCGCGGTGGAGCTGAACGAGCGGCTGCGCGAGTACGTGCTGCGGCTGATGGAGGCCACGCGCGACCCCGCCCGCTACCAGCTGGCGCCGCTGGCGCCGCTGATCGAGTTCGGCGCCTCGCCGCGCGCCGGCGTCTTCCTCGCGCGCGCCGCGCAGGCCTACGCCTTCATCCACGAGCGTGACTACGTCACGCCGGACGACGTGAAGGCGCTCGCTCCCGACGTGCTGCGCCACCGCATCATCACGACCTACGAGGCTGAGGCGCAGTCGATGTCGACCGAGACGATCGTGCAGCGGTTGCTCGAGGGCGTCGGGATCCCCTGACATGGTCGCGGCCACCGCGAGCGGCGGCGCGGCGCCGCCGGCCCCCACCCTCGGCGACGGCGCGCTCGACGCTGGCCTGCCGCCGCAGCTGGCGGCGCAGATCCGCCGCATCGAGATCCGCGCGCGCCGCCTCGCCTCCACGCTGCTCGCCGGCGACTACCGTAGCGTCTTCCGCGGCGCGGGCATCGAGTTCGCGGAGGCGCGTGAGTACACCATGGGCGACGACGTGCGGCTGATCGACTGGAATGTCACCGCGCGTATGGGCACGCCGTGGGTGAAGCGCTACGTGGAGGAGCGCGAGCTGAGCGTGGTCTGCGCGGTGGACCTCTCCGCCTCGCAGCTCGCGGCGCGTCCAGCCTCCGGGCGCCTCGGCGTGGCGGCCGAGGTGTTGGCGCTGCTGTCGTTCGCCGCCGCCTTCAACAACGACCGCGCGGGCCTGCTCACCTTCTCCGACCGCGTTGAGCGCTTCGTGCCCCCGGCCCGCGGCCCCCGCCACGTGCTGCGCCTGGTGCGCGAGGTGTTGCTGCACCCGCCGCCTCACCCCGGCACCAGCATCGCCGCCGCCGCCGATTACCTCGGGCGCGTGCTGCGACGGCGCTCGATCGTGTTCCTGATCACCGACGGCTTCGACCGCGGCTTCGAGCAAGCGCTGCGCGCGCTCACCCGCCGCCACGAGGTGGTGGCGATCACGCTCGTCGACCCCCTTGACCTCGCGCTGCCGGCGCTCGGCCTGGTCGAGCTGGAGGACGCCGAGCGCGGCGAGCGCCTGCTGCTCGACAGCGCCGACCGGCGCGTGCGCCGCCGCTACGCGCAGGCGGCGCAGGCACGCACGGAGGCGCGCCGCGCCACGCTGCTGGCGACCGGCGTCGACGAGATCGAGCTGCGGCTCGACCGCGACTACGTGGAACCGCTGCTGCGGTATTTTCGACGCCGCGCGGCGCGCCGGTGACCGTGCGGCGTCGGCGCGCGCTCCTCGTCGCGGCCGCGCTGGCCGCATGGCTGGCGCTGCTCGCGCTCGGCCGTCCGCAGGCCGCGCGCGCGCAGCAGGCGCCAGCCGCGCCGCCGATCGAGGTGCAGGTGACGCTCGATCCGCCCGAGGTGCGGCTCGGGGAACGCGCGCAACTCACGCTCACGCTCGCGCACGGGGACGACGTGCTCACCACCGTCGCCGCGCCGCGGCTGCCGGACCCCCTGCGCCTGATCGCGGCCGATCCGCCCACCAGCGTCAGCAGTGGCAGACGGGTGGTCACCTCGGTGCGCTACACGCTCGCCGGCTTCGACCTGGGCACGCTGCAACCCCCGCCGCTGAGCGTGTCGTGGCTGCGCCTCGACGGTAGCGGCGGCGTGCTGCAGGTCGCCGTGCCGCCGTTGCGCGTTCTGCCCACCCTCACCGGCGCCGAGCGCGACCTGCGGTCGCTGAAGCCGCAGGCGGCGCTCGCGGGCGCGCCCGCCGCGTGGCTGCGGCCCGCGGGCGCCGCCGCGCTGCTGACGCTGCTCGCCGGCGGGCTCGCGGTGCTCGCGATCGCGCGGCGGCGCCGCGCCGCCCCTGCCGCCGTCCCGGCCGCCGCGGCCACGCCCGAGGACGAGGCGCGCCGCCTGCTCGACGAGCTGGCGGCCGCGCGTCTGCTGCAGGGTGGCGACT
>SHYR01000011.1 GCA_009692705.1 Dehalococcoidia bacterium | reverse complement strand
CGCCTGCGCGAACCCGGCACGCCGCAGCGCCCCCACCAGCCACGGCGTCGTCCACCGTCGCAGCTCCACCACCATCGAGCGGCGCGCGTGCGGGAGGACGCGCTCCAGCAACAGCGCCCGCAACGGCGAGCCTGCGCGTAGCGCCGTCTCACCGTACGTCCGAGGCTCCGCCGACGCCGCGACCAACGCGGCGTTGAAGGCGTCGGCGGCGGCGCCGTCGCTGGGGATCGCGATCACGTAGCGGCGCTCCAGCGCCGGGTCCCGCACCCGCCGCGCGTAGATGCAGAGCAGCGCGTCGCGACCCTCGAGCAGCCCGACGCTCTCGAGCTCCAGCGCCGGCAGCCGCCAGTCCTGATAGGAAGCGCGCAGCACACCTCCGCGCCGAAGTACGCGCGCGAGCTCGCGCAGCACCGCCTCGGGATCGCTCGCCTCCTCCAGCGACTGCGAGGCGACAACGTAGTCGACGGCGCCGTCGCGCAACGGCAGGTGCGCGGCGTCGGCGGTGACGAAGACGGCGTTCGCGCATCGCTGCAGGCGCGCGTGACCGGCGCACACCCGCGTGCGCTGCGGCGAGGGCTCGACGCCGAGCACCAGCAGCGAGGGGCACTCCCGGGCCAGCGGCAGCGCCGGCCAGCCGTCGCCCGGGCCGACATCGACCGCGACGCGCGCGCCCGCGGGCGCCCGCGCCGCGTAGTCGGCCACCCGCGCCGCCTGCGACCAGTGCCACTCGCTCTGCGGGTCGTAAGGCGCGGTGGAGGAGACGAACGGCGTCGCGGCCGAGGTGAGCGCCGGGAGCAGATCGTAGATCGCCTGCGCGGAATCCGTCGCGCGCGGCGGCGCGATTTCGCGCCAGCGCCGCTCGAAGGCGGTCAACGGCAGCTCAAGCATGGCGTCACGGTAGCGCAGGGCGCGCGCGTCCGCCCCCCACTAGTGGCGCGCGCTAACGGGTCTAAAACAGGCTGCCGGTGCGGATCGCCCGTTCGACGCCGTAGACCGCGAGCAGCGCGACGGCGATCGCGATCCACTTCCAGTAGAAGCGGCCGGGATCCTCCAGCAGATTCATAGCCCCAGCCTACGCCGCACCAGCGCCGCGAGCCATCGCCGCCGCGCTACCGCAGCAACTCTGCGACCATACGCGCCAGCGGCAGCGAGCAGGTGAGCCCCGGCGATTCGATGCCTCCGAGGTGGATGTAACCGCGGTCGGCCCAGACCAGGAAGTCCGCGGGCTCTTCGCCCGGGCGCTGGAGCTTCGGCCGGTACCCCACCTGCCCCGGCGCGATCTCCTCGTCGCGCAGCGACGGCAACAGCCGCTGCCCGGCGGCGAGGAAGGCGGCGCGGCGCGAGTCGTCGGCGCGGTAATCGAGCGGCGCGCCCTCCGGCAGCCACTCGGTGTCGGGGCCGAGGTGCACGGCGCCGTCGGTATCGACGGTGATGTGCACGCCAAGCCCGCCGGCGCTGCGCAGCTGCGCGGGCAGGTCGCCGCTGTGCGCGGGCACGGGGTAGATCGGGCGGGTGACCGCCCGCGCGGAGGGCCCGCTCACGACGTCGTAGTAGCGCCCGCGGTTCACACGCTGGCGCAGCACCGGCAGGCCCTCCGCGCCGTCGAGCGAGTAGCCGAGCGCCGCGGCGACCTCGTGCGCGCGCAGCCCCGCGCAGTTCACCAGCGCGGCCGCGCGCAGCTCGGCGGGCGCTCCGTCGGGACCGCGCAGCGCGAGCCGGAACGTGCCGCCGCCCGCCCGCTCCACGCCCGTCAACTCGTGGCGGTAGGCGAACAGCACGCCCGCCTCGCGCGCCGCCGCCTCCAGCGAGCGCGCGTAGCCGAAGGCATCGACGACACCGGTGCTCTGCGAGTGCAGCGCCGCCACCGCCGGCACGGCCGGCTCGATGGCGCGCGCCTGCGCGCCGCTGAGGCGCGAGACGCCGGGCACGGCGTTGGCGCGGGCCTGCGCCAGCACTACTTCGAGGCCGTCGACCTCGCTCGGCTCGATGGCGACGATCAGCTTGCCGCTGCGCCGCACCATCACGCCGCGCGCCTCGCACCAGTCGTAGAGCGCGCGGTTGCCCTCCAGGCACAGCCGGTGCTTGAGCGAACCAGCCGCGTAGAAGATGCCGGCGTGGATCACGCCGCTGTTGTGCGAGCTGGTCTCGCGCGCCGGGCCCTCGTGGCGCTCGATCACCGCCACCGAGTGCGAAGGGGCGAGCGCGCAGGCGACGGCGAGCCCGACCACGCCCGCGCCGACGATCGCCACGGCGGCGTCGTTGCCGTCGGGGGCGCCTGCGGTCCCCGCGCTGCGCTCGGTCATGGCTCGACTCTCGGCCGGGAATGGGGCGGCGTCAACGCGCCCGGCCCCCGGTTCAGCCTCCACACGCTCGCGGTGGCGCGCCGGTTGACGGGGGCGGCCGCAGGGGGCGATACCGGAGACGTGACCACGCGTCCCCCACAGGTTCGGCCCGGCCACGTCGAAGCGGAGCAGCCACGCGCCGCGCTGGCGCCGCGCTACCACCTCGTGCTGCTCGATGACGACGACCACTCCTACGATTATGTCATCGAGATGCTCGGCCGCATCTTCGGCTACGGGCGCGAGAAGGCGTTCGCGCTCGCCTCGATCGTCGACCACGCCGGGCGCGTAGTGCTGGAGACCGCGGGGCACGAACAGGTCACCGCGCACCAGCAGCAGATCCACGGCTACGGCGCCGACCGCCGCATCGCTCGCTGCAAGGGCTCGATGTCGGCGCTGGTCGAGCCGGCCGACGGCCCGCCGGCCGCGGGCTAGCGGACAATCCGCAGGTGAGCACGCCTACCGACGGCGAGGCAGGGCTGCTCTCGCTCGCGCGCTACTTCCTGAGACTCGGCGCACTCGGCTTCGGCGGCCCAGTGGCGCTCGTCGGCTACATGCACCGCGACCTCGTCCAGCAGCGCCGCTGGATCTCCACCGACACCTACAGCCTCGCGCTCGCCCTCGGGCAGATCATGCCGGGGCCGCTCGCCGCGCAGACGGCGATCGCGATCGGCTATTTCCAGTCCGGCATCGTCGGCGCCACGGTCGTCGCGTTCGCCTTCATCCTACCGTCGTTCCTGATGGTGCTCGCCCTGTCGTGGCTGTACGTCGCGAACGGGGGCCTGTGGTGGATGCAGGCGATCTTCTACGGCGTCGGCGCGGCGGTGATCGCGATCATCGCGATCACCGCCTACCGTCTCGCACGCAGCACGAACCGCCGTGATCCGCTGCTGTGGTCAATCTTCGGCGTCCTCACCACGGTCACGATCGTCGCGCAGGCGGAGCTGGCCGTGCTGTTCGTCATGGCGGGGCTGGTCGCGATCGGCGTGAAGGCCCGGCCCCGCAGCTTCCGAGTGCCTCGATGGCGGCACCCGGCCGCCGTCATCCCGATCGCCTGGCCGGCCGCGCTGACGGGCGCGCTACCGGCGACCGCGCTGACGGGCACGCTGCTGGTGGAGATCTTTCTCTTCTTCGCGAAGGCCGGCCTCTTCGTATTCGGGAGCGGGCTCGCGATCATCCCGTTCCTCTACGAGGGGGTCGTGCAACAGCGCGCCTGGCTCAACGAGCAGCAGTTCTTGGACGCCGTCGCGGTGGCGATGATCACGCCCGGTCCGGTCGTGATCACCGTCGCCTTCATCGGCTACCTGGTGGCCGGACTCTCCGGCGCGACGATCGCCGCGATCGGCATGTTCCTCCCTGTGTACCTGCTCACGATCATCCCGGCGCCATGGTTCAAGCGGCACCGCGAGAACGCCCAGTTGCGAGCGTTCGTGCTGGGCGCCACCGCCGCCGCCACCGGGGCGATCTCCGGCGCCGTGGTGGTGCTTGGCCGGCGCTCCATCCACGATCTGCCGACATTCGGGATCATGCTGGTGTCGCTGCTGGTGCTGTGGCGCTTCCGACCGCCGGAGCCGCTGGTCGTGGTCGCGGCCGGCGCGATCGGCCTGCTCGCCTGGCAGTTCCGCGGTTGATGCGGCCGGTCCGGAGCGCTGGCGGGCCGGCCCCGCTGCGAGGCGGCAGGCCACGGGCTATGATGGACGCCCGGATCAGCGCAGCCGCCGCGCGCCATCTCGAGCGCGGCGCCACACGAGGAGGAAGTCGATGCCGAAGCGTCGCAGCACCGTGACGATGACCAAGGCTGAGGTTCAGCAGATGCTGCGCACCACGCGCGACCTGCAGGTGACAAGCATCGGCCTAAACGGGTGGCCGCACATGGTGACGATGTGGTTCGCCGTCGACGACGACGGGGTGATCGAGTTCAGCACCTACACGAAGTCGCAGAAGGTGCTGAACCTCCAGCGCGACCCGCGCATCACGGTGCTGGTCGCTGACGGCACCGTGTACAGCGAGCTGCGCGGGGTCTCGATCGAGGGCACGGCCGAGGTCGTGACCGACCCCCAGCAGGTCGCCGACGGCATGGCCAGGGTCGGTCGCAAGAACGGCGACGGCTCAGGGCCACCCGGCCAGGTGATGAGCGCCAACGGGGGGCACGCCCCGATCACGCCGCAGGCGACGAAGCGCTCGCTGATCCGCGTGCACCCGCAGCGCGTGCGGACGTGGGACCACACGAAGCTCCCCGCCGGCGTCCACTGAGCGCGTCCGCACCGGCGGCGTCCCGGCCGGCGCCCCCGCTCGCGGCGCGACCGGCCGAACGCACCGTCGAGCGCCCGCACGAACGTGTGAGCACGCTGCCGCCGTACCGCGTGATCCTGCATAACGACGACGTGAACACGATGGAGCACGTGGTCGAATCGCTGCTGCGCTGCGTGTCGCCGCTGACCCGCGAACACGCGACCGAGGTCATGCTGCGCGCCCACAGCCACGGGCAGGCGGAGGTGATCGCCTGCCCGCTCGAGCTCGCCGAGCTGTACTGCGAACGGCTGCACTCGGCGGGGCTGACGGCGACGATGGAGCGCGGCTAGGCGCAGGCGAACCCCCGGCGCGGCGCACGCGCTCGGCATCGGCATTCCCCCTACGCGATGGCGCGCCGTCGCCCAACGATCACCCATGACCGGCCGTACGCTGCCACCGCTCGAGGAGATGCTCGCCAAGCTGCCGTGATTCGGCGAGCTCACCGCCCCGCACCGCGAAGCGCTGCTGCGCGAGGTGGAGGCGCTGCTCGAGACGCACACCACGCGCGAGCAGTACGCCGCGCTGCTCGAACGTTGGATGGAGGTGCCCCACAGCGATGGCAAATGGGCGCGCTTCCGGCTGTTGCGGGACAGCGGCCTGCTCGCGGCCTAGCACTCCCGTGCTCCCCGCCTCGGCCCTCACGCGCGCAGCGGCCGCAGCCCCAGCGCACGCCGGCGCTCGTTCGCCGCGCGCAGCACCGTGGCGTCCTGCGCCAGGAAGCGTGTCAGCGACGCGGTGCTAACGCCGAGACGCCCGGCGGCCGCGCTCGTGCGCCACTGGACCGCCTCGAGCAGGTCGAGCAGCGCCGCCAGCGCGGGCAGGAAGCGCGCGTCGCGCCGCCCCGGCGCGAGGCCGCGCTGCGGGTGCAGCGCCCCCGCCAGCGCCGGCGGCGGGAGGTAGCGCTCCAGCTCCGCCGCATCCAGCGGGGCGCGCAGCGTGAGCGCGATCGCGCGCCGCAGCCGACCGAGCGCGCGCGCCCGGTTCTCGTGCTGCGAGCGCGACTCGCTGGCCTGGGCGGCGAGCCCGCTGGCGCGGTGCCGCAGCCGCACCCCCGAATCCGTGACGTTGCGCTTCTGGCCGCCGGGCCCGCTGGCGCGGAAGCGGTCGAACTCACACTGCGCCAGCAGCGCGGAATCGTCGAGCGCCAGCAGCTCGACCCAGGCGGGGGCGCGACCGCGGTCCAGGGGCACCACGGCCGGACCGTAGCATGGCCGGAGGCAGCAGGCGCATTCCCCGGCAGCGCGGCACGGTCTATCCTGTTGCTCCGCGAGCACCGAGAGTTGAGTGCAGCCATGCAGAAACGTCGCGTCCAGATCGTCGGCGCCACCGGCTACGGCGGCCTCGGCATGCTCGAGCTGCTGCTGGGCCACCCGCAACTGGAGCCGGTGGCGCTGATCGCGCGCGACGACGCCGGCCGCCGCATCGACGAGGTGTACCCGCACCTCACGGGGCGCTGCGCGCTGGTGGTGCAGCCCCCTGATGCCGCCACCATCGGCGCGGACTGCGACGTCGTGGTGTTTGCCACGCCGGACCGCGTCTCGGTGGAGTACGCCGCGGCGCTCGCGGACGCCCGGGTGCGGTTTATCGACTACTCGGGCGACTTCCGCTTCCGCGATCCGGCGGATTACGCGCAGTACGCGCGGGCGCATCCCTCGATCGCCGAGACGGCGCACCCCCTGGCGGCGCTGCTGGGCCGCGCGGTGTACGGCGTGCCGGAGCTGTTCGGCGAGCAGGTGGCGAGCGCGCCGATCGTCGGCAACCCGGGCTGCTTCGCGATCGGGATGATCCTCGGGCTGGCGCCGCTGTTCGCGGACCGGCTGGTCGCGGATGGCACCGTCACCGTGGACGGACTCACCGGCTCGTCGGGCGCTGGCAAGAAGCCGTCGCCGAGCCAGCACTTCTCGCACCTCAACGACAACGTCGTGCCGTACCGCGTCTTCACGCACCAGCACGTCGTGGAGGCGCAACAGACGCTAGCACGGCTCTCCGGCGGGCACGCGGAGCTGCACTTTGTCCCGCACCTGCTCGGCACCACGCGCGGCATCCTCAGCACGATGCATGCCGCGCTCGCGCGACCCATGCCGCGCGATGCGCTTCTGGAGCGCTACCGCGAGTTTTACGCCGGCCACCCGTTCGTGCGCGTGCTGGACTCCCCACCGACGCTCAAGGGCACGCTGGGATCGAACTACTGCGACATCTCGCTCGTGACGTCGGCGGACCAGCGGCGCGTGGTGGTGATCTCGTCGATCGACAACCTGCTCAAGGGCCAGAGCGGGAACGCGCTGCAAAACCTCAACCTGATGCTCGGTCTCGATCCGCGGCTGGGTCTGGACCGTCCGCCTCTATACCCATAGCAGTACCCCTGGCGGTACCGCTCGCGGTGCCCGTCGCCGTGCCCGGGGCGCTTCCGGTGCCGGTCGCGCCGGGCGCCCGCCCGATCGCGCGGCCGATCGCGCGCGCAAGCGCGGCGTCGAACTCGTCGGTCACCAGCGTGCCCGTGCGCCAGCGCGTCGAGAGCCAGTCCACGCCGGCCGCGAGCGCGAGCAGCAGCCACGGCGCGAGCGCCAGCACCGGCCGCACGCCGACCGTCGTGGCGATCGCCCCGAGCGCCAGCAGCGGCGGGATCGTGAGCCCGTCCCTCGCCATCCCCAGCAACGCAAAGGTGCGCCCATGGATGCCCAGCGGCACCGTGCGCGAGATGTAGGTCTGCGTCGCGGTCGCGGCCAGCGTCACCCCAAAGCCGAGGAAGATCGACAGCTCCGCGGCCAGCTCCACGCGTTCGCCGACCAGCGGCAGGTTGACCACCGGGAACCACCCGAGCTGCTCGCGCACGCGGTCGATGAAGCCCAGCGCGCCCGCCGACCACGACAATCACGACGTTCAGCGCCCGCCGCGCGAGCAGCAGCGACCTCGCGTCCCAGTCCGTCTGGGCACGCTCCGCCCTCGCGCGCCCGTACCAGTCAAGCAGCGCCGCGACCACGCGCTGCAGCACCAGCACCGCCAGCGCCAGCGCCAGCGCGATCCAGAGCCGATCCATCCGCTCGCGCTGGGGGTCCAGATAGGACAGCGTGCGCGGCGCGATCATCGCGGACTGCACGAGCACGAGCACGAGCAGTGCGCGGACGATGCGGTCGTCGAGCGTCGCCTGGGCTGCGCGCGCGCGTGTAGTGGTGCACGACGCGGCGCAGCGCTACGGCGACGATGCGCGCGAGCACCACGCCACCCACCAGCACGCCGACGGCGAGCGCGGTTTCGGCCAGTTAAGCGCGCGCGACGTCCACGGAGCCTGCCTCCACGACTCTACACGCGGCCGCCGCATCGTAGCGGAAGCCCGCGCCGCTGGTCAGCGCTCGGCGTCGCGGCGCAGCTCAGCGCAGCTCAGCGCAGCTCGATGGCGCCGTTGCTGGTGCGTAGCTTGAGCGTGGCGGCGCCGCCCGCGATTCGCCCCTTCAGGTGCGACGCGCCGCGCTGGGGATCGATCACGGCGTAGCGCGACGCGACCGGGGCGTTGCTCGTGGCGGCGTCGAGCATCGCCGAGAGATCACCGGCGAGCGTCAGCACCAGCGCGCCGTTGGAGGTGCGGAGCGAGTTCTCGGTGCCCAGCTGGATCGTCCCAGCGAACTCCACCGCGCCGTTGCTGGTGGCGATGTTCACGGCGCCACCGTCGTGATGGGAGACGGTCACCGGCCCGTTGCTGGACGAGATCGTGATCGCGCCGTGCTGCGCCGCCACCCGCACACCGCCGTTGGAGGTGGTGGCGACGAGGTCGCCGTCGATCACGCTGGCCTCGATCGCGGCGTTGGAGGTCGCCAGCCGCCCGCCGCCAAGGGGCCCAGTGGCGGTCACGGCGCCGTTCGACGCCGCCACGTCCAGCCGCGTGCCCGGCGGGACGGTCACCCGCAGCTGCGCGTGGCCGCTGCGCAGCAGCGTGAGCAGCGAGCGTGTGCGGCGCAGCTCCAGCCGCACGCGGCTCTCGTCCACGTACGCCGCGTAACGGTAGCGGTCGGGGTCCATGGAGCCGCTCACCACCACCGCGCCCGGCTCACCAACTTCGATCACCACCTCGCCATCGTCCACCAGCACCGAGAGCAGCACGGCGCCCTGCACAGCGAGGCGGTCCTCGAGCGGGCTCGCCTTCCCCTCGCAGCCCGAGAGCAGGAGCGCGCCCAGCGCCAGCGTCAGCAACCCGGCGGTGCGCAACGAGCGCCATCGCCCGGCGGCGCGCGCCACGCTCACCGCCTGTCCCCGGAGCCGGCGAGCCGCGCGCGAGCCGCCTCGAACTCCTCGGGCGTGTTCACGTTCTGGAACGAGCGCCCGTCGGGGTCGGCCACCGCCCACTGCTCCGGCAGCACGAGCGCCGCGTCGATGTCCTGCGCGATCGCCAGGATCGCGCGATCCCCGGCCGCGATGTGCGCGTCCACCACGGCGAGTGCGTCGCGGCGCAGCGCGCTGCACAGCGGCTGCGGGCGCCCGTCGTAGCTCGGCAGCACGAAGCGCGCTCCCGCCGCCGCGCGCGCGGCCAGCAGCCGCAGCAGCGCGGGGCGCAGAAATGGCATGTCGCACCCCACGATCAGCGCGACCGGCGCCGAGGCCGCACGCAGCCCGGCGGCGATGCCCAGCAGCGGGCCCTCGCCCTCCACCGCGTCCTCCACCTCGTGCAGCGGCAGCGCGCACTGCAGCGACGGCAGCGCGCGGACCGGCGCGCGCACCACCACGATCTCCTGCGCGACCTGCGCCAGCGCATCGACGGTGCGCTGCAGCAGCGTGCGGCCGTCCAGCGCCAGCGACGCCTTGTCGCGCCCCATGTGGCTGGAACGCCCGCCGGCGAGCACGATCCCCGTCACCGCCGGTGCGGATTCGTCGGGCACCGGTACCCCCTCAGCCACGAGCCTCGCAGGTGCGTTGTTGCGAGCGACGCCCGAGCGCCGCGATCATAGCCCGCGTGGGCTGCTGGGACCCTCGGGGGCGCCGCCGCCTCGCCGGTGGGTGCGATCCTCGGCGGCGGCGCGGCGCAAGACCGCACCGCGCACGCGGGCGCGGGGAGGTAGACGATGTCCGCGCTGGACGAGTTCCGCGCCGCGAAGGACGCCTTCTTCCGCGACGACCCGGACTCGCCGCTGCTGCCCCGGCAGCGCGCCGCGTTCACGGGCCTCTCGTACTACCCCGAGCGGCCGGAGCTGGCGTTCGAGCTGGAGCCACAGCCGCTCGAGCAGCCGCAGCGCGTGCAGATGCAGACCAGCAGTGGCGCGAGCGCGAACTACGAGCGCTGGGCGCGCGTGCGCTTCGAGATCGACGGCCGGCCGGTGGATCTGACGGTGTACCGGGAGCCGCACGAGCGGGCGCTGTTCCTCCCGTTCCAGGACGCGAACGCCGGCGGCGAGACCTACGGCGGCGGGCGCTACCTGGAGCCACAGCAAGGCGACCACGGACGGCTGCTGCTCGACTTCAACTACGCGTACAACCCGTACTGCGCCTACAGCGACCACTGGTCGTGCCCACTTCCCCCGGCGGAGAACCACCTGCCGGTGGCGATCCGCGCCGGCGAGCGGAGCTTCCGCGACTGGCACGGAGCGTGACCGCCGCCGCTGCCGACCGCGCGCGGGCCATGTGCTGATGGCCGCTCCCCGCTCACACCCGATCGAGGCGGTGATCTTCGACTGGGGCGGGACGCTCGCCGAATACGCGCGCGTGGAGCTGCAGGACATGTGGCGGCTGGCCGCGCGCCACCTCGACCCGCGGCGCGAGCACGAGCTGACGGCACGCCTGGCGGCGGTGGAGGACGCGTTCTGGGCGCGCTGCGCCACGCACCAGCGCGCCGGCACGCTGGCGGAGCTACTGACGGCGGCGGCGGCGGAGCTGCGGGCCGACGTCGCGGAGGCGGTGCTGGAGGAGGCCGCGGTGCGCTACCTCGACGCCTGGACGCCGCACATCCGCCACGACCCGGAGGCCGCGCCCACGCTCGCGGCGCTGCGCGCGCGGGCTGCGCATCGGGCTGCTCTCCAACACGCACTGGCCGCGTGCGTTCCACGAGCGCTTCCTGGAGCGCGACGGGCTCGTGCCGCCGATCGACGCACGGCTCTACACCAGCGAGCTGGCGTTCATGAAGCCGCACCCCAGCGCCTTCCAGGCCGCGCTGCAGGCGCTCGGCGTGAGCGACCCCGCGCGCGCGGTGTTCGTGGGCGACCGCCAGTTCGACGACGTGCACGGCGCCCACAGCGCGGGGCTGCGCGCGGTGCTGCGCCCCAACCCAGCCGTCCCCGGCTACGCGGTGGAGCAGCACGCGCGCATCGAGCGCCTGCCCGAGCTGCTGTCGCTGCTCGATGCCTGGGCAGCGACGGGCGCTCCTGACAGCCCGCCGCACGGCGGCTAGACTCAGCGCGTCCCGCCGCCCGGGCGCCTCGGCGCTGCTGCGCCGGGACGGGAGGATGACGCGGTGGTTGACGGACCGCCCGAGCCACAGCATCCGCTGCTGGTCACCACCAGCTGGCTGGCCGACCGCCTCGAGCGCCCGGCCCATGTGCTGATCGACTGCGGCGAGGCGGCGGCGTACCGCCGCGCGCACATCCCCGGCGCCGTCGGCGTGCCGCACCCCTACCTCAAGACGGGGTTCGACGGCCTCCGCTACGAGCCGCTGGTGATGGGGCCGGACGAGTTCCAGCGGCTGGCGCGGCAATGGGGCGTCTCGGAGCACACGCCAGTGATCCTGTACGATGACAGCTCATCGCTGCACGCCGCGCGCGTGTGGTGGGTGTTCGACCTCTACGGCCACCGCAACGTGCGCGTGCTGGACGGCGGCTTCAGCGCCTGGCTCGACGAAGGCTGGCCGCTGACCGCGCAGATCCCCCAGCCGCCGCCCGGCGACTTCACGGCGCGCACCGACGACTCGCACCTCTGCCGCATCGACGCCCTCAAGACGGCCGTCGAGCGCACGCACGCGCTCCAGATCTGGGACGCCCGCGCCGACGCGGAGTGGAGCGGCGCGGACGCCCGCGGCAACAAGCGCGCGGGGCACCTGCCAGGCGCGCGCCACTACGAGTGGTCGCGCGCAATCGAGAGACCGCCGTCGCACCGCTTCCGGCCGCTGGCGGAGATCCGCCGCGAGCTCGTCGCGGCAGGCATCAACCCGGAGGCCGAAACCGTCACCTACTGACAGGGTGGCATTCGCGCGGCGTTCGCCGCGTTCCTGCTCCGGATGCTCGGCAACGAGCAAGTCCGCACCTACGACGGCTCGATGCGCGAGTGGGCGAATCGCGACGACACCCCGCTGACGCTGGCCTGACGCCGATCTGAATCCGCGCCGCGCCCGTCCGCCGCGGCCGCACCAGCTCCCGCATCCATCGATCGGGATTCGCCCCCTGCTCGGAAGCACGTGCGCAACCGATGCTCTCGGCAGGCTCACGCGCCGCGCTGGGAGGGTCGATGCTCGCCCTTGAGGCCATAATGGTATCGGCAGACCGGTATCGATGCGCGCCGAGCCGCGCCTTCGCTCGCGTCCCCATCCACCACGGCAGCGGCGCGACGCCGCTCCGCCGGAAGGGGAGGCCGGCGCGGCGCGGGCCGCGGGAGGGAGCAGCCCGTGCCCGAAGCCCCGAGGTCCGATGCACCGGAAGTGACGCCTGAGATACCAGCAGCCACGCGCACCGCCAGCCGCAACTCGCGCCCCGCCGCCGCCACGAAGCCGCCGGCTGCCGCGCTCGCCGCGCCGCCGCGGCAGCACGACGTGCCGCCGCACACGATGTCGCCGTCGGAGGGCGCGAACCACTTCTTCTTCGAAGCCGCGCGCTGCCTCCACGTCAACCCGGAGGTAGTGGAGCTGCTGCGGCGCCCGTACCGCGAGCTGCACGTCGAGATCCCGGTGCACATGGACGACGGCCATCTGCGTGTCTTCCCCGGCTACCGCGTGCAGCACAACGGCGCGCGCGGCCCCTACAAGGGCGGCGTGCGCTTCCACCCGCAGGCGAGCCTCGACGAGGTGCGCGCGCTGGCCGCGCTCATGACCTGGAAGACGGCGATCGTCGATATCCCGTTCGGCGGTGCAAAGGGCGGCGTGCAGGTGGACCCGCACGCGCTCTCGCGCGGCGAGCTGCAACAGCTGACGCGCACCTACCTCGACAACATCTCGCACCTGCTGGGACCGTACCGCGACGTCGCTGCGCCGGACATGGGCACCGACGCGCAGGTGATGGCGTGGATGATGGATGCCTACGGCAAGCGCTTCGGCCACACGCCGGCGATCGTGACCGGCAAGCCGATCGCCCTCGGCGGCTCCTATGGCCGCACCGAGGCCACCGGGCGCGGCCTGGCGCTGCTGGCGCGCGAGACCCTGAAAGCGCTGGGTCGCGATCCCGCGAAGACGCGCGTCTCGATCCAGGGCTTCGGAAACGTGGGGTCCTACGCCACGCAGTTTCTCGGCGAGCTCGGCTGCCCGATCGTCGCCGTGTCCGACGTGCACGGGGGGATCGCAAACCGGCGCGGGCTCAACGTGCGCGAGCTAACGGCGTGGGTGAAGCGCACCGGCACCGTCGTGGGTTTCCCGGGCAGCGAGCCCGTGCCCGCGGGCGACGTGCTGAGCGCAGACGGCACGCTGGTCTCGCACGGCGTGCTGAGCATCGACTGCGACCTGCTAGTGCCGGCGGCGCTGGGCGAGGTGATCAACCTCAACAACTGGGACTCGATCCAGGCGCCGATCATCCTGGAGGGCGCCAACCACCCGGTCACCCCGTACGCGGACTACCAGCTCTCGCGGCAGGGCACGCTGGTGGTGCCGGACATCGTCGCCAACGCCGGCGGCGTACTCGTCTCCTACTTCGAGTGGACGCAGAACATCCAGCAGCACCGCTGGACGCTCGAGCACGTGAACCAGGAGCTGGAGACGCTGCTGTGCGCCGCGCACGCCAACGTGCAGGAGCGCGCCCGCCGCGAGGGTACCGCACTGCGCACCGCGGCGTTCATCGTCGGCGTCGAGCGCGTGGTGGAAACGCTGGAGCTGCGCGGCTACGTGCCCGAGGCGGGCGCGTACACCGGCGAGCACGAGGAGCGGTAGCAGCAGCGCGCCGACCAGCGCCGCTCGTAGCGCCGCAGGCGCGCCCGTCAGTCGCTGTTGGCGCCGCGCTGGATGATGTAGACCGTGTTGCCGTCCGGGTCCTGGAATCTACGATAGCGGAAGCCGCCCGTCGGTCCCTGCGGCGGCTGCAGGAAGCGCACGCCGCGCGACTCCAGCTCGCGCTGCGCGGCCTCGAAGTCCTCGACCTCGAACGCCAGATGGTCGATGCCGATGGGGTTCGCGACGTAGCGCTCGCTGCGCCGGGGCGTCCCGCCGCCCGTGGCCGCGAAGATGTACAGCGAGACGTCCCCGAGGCGCGCCGCGAAGCCCTCCTCACCCGCGCGCGGCGGCGCACCCTCCATGCCCAGCACACCGATGTAGAACGCGTGCGCGCGCAGGAGATCGCTGACCGCGCCGCCAACGTTGTCGAGCCACTTCACGACCACGGCGGTGCTCCTCCCCCGGCTGCCGCCCCTGCCCGCTCCAGCGCGAGCAGCCACGCCTTGCGCTCGACGCCCCCGGCATAGCCTCTGAGCGCGCCCAGCGCGCCGACCACGCGATGGCACGGCACAACTACCGCCAGCGGATTGCGCCCCAGCGCCCCGCCCACGGCGCGCGCGGCGCCGGGGCGGCCGATCGCGCGCGCGACGGCATCGTAGCTCGTGGTGGCGCGGTGCGGGACCGCGACGAGCGCCGCCCGCACCGCGCGCTGGAACGGCGTGCCGGAGGGCGCGAGCGGCAGCGCGAAGCGCGTGCGCTCGCCGGCGAAGTACTGCGCCAGTTGCGCCGCCGCCGCCGCCAGCGCGGGATCGCGCCGTGCGGCCGCCGCCGTCCCCGCCGCCAGCCGCTCCGCGCAAGCGGCCCCGGCGCGCGCGTCCGCGACGAAGGCGACGCGCTCAAGCCCGGCGGCGGAGGCAGCGAGCAGGAGCGGCCCCAGCGGCGAGGCGATGATGCGGTAGCGGCGCTCGTCCGGCTCCACGGCGCGAGCTTACCGCCGAGCGCGCTGCGCCGCGGGTTTGACACTCCCCCGCCTGCGGTCAATGCTGCCGCCGCGCCACGCGCCGCCCGGGGCGCTGGACCGGAGGCAAGATGCGACCGAACCACGTGCTCCGAGCCTGGCGCGCCGGGCAGCAGAGCGTCGGCGCCTGGCTGACCGTGAACTCCTCCTTCAGCGCGGAGGTGCTGGCGCACCAGGGCTTCGACTGGCTCTGCATCGACATACAGCACGGCCTGATCGACTACGCCGACGCCGTCGCCATGCTGACCGCGATCTCGACTACCGCCACGATCCCGTTCGTGCGCGTGCCGTGGAACGAACCGGCCACGATCATGAAGGTGCTCGATGCCGGCGCATACGGCGTAGTGGTGCCGCTGGTGAACAACCGCGCGGAGGCGGAGCGCGCGGTCGCGGCCTGCCGTTACCCGCCGCGCGGCATCCGTTCCTCCGGCCCCGCCCGCGCCACGCTCTACGCCGGCGCCGACTACCAGCGCGGCGCCAACGACGAGATCGCGTGCATCGTGATGATCGAGACCGCGGAGGCGCTGGACCACCTCGACGAGATCATGGCCACGCCGGGCGTCGACGCCGCGTACATCGGGCCTTCGGACCTCGCCTACGCACTCGGTCTGGAGGCGACCGGCGACAACAGCGACCCGCGCCACGCGGAGGCGGTGCGCCGCATCTTCGAGGCGGCGAAGCGCCACGGCGTCGCGCCCGGCATCCACACCGGCAGCGTGGCGTTCACCACGCGCTACCTGCAGATGGGCTTCCAGATGGTGACGCTGGGCACGGACCGCGGCTTCATGAGCGCCCGCGCATCGGCCGACCTCGCCGCGGTGCGGCTGGCAGCGGGCGTCGAGCCGCAACGCGCGGGGACGTAGCGCGCGCATGCCGTCGATCGACGCGAAGGCGTTGCGTGACTACGTGCAGCGCCTGTTCGAGCGCGCCGGCACGCCGCCCGCCGACGGCGCGGTGGTCGCCGCACACCTCGTGGAGGCGAACCTCAAGGGCCACGACTCGCACGGCGTCGTGCGCGCGCCAGCGTACCTGCAGTCGCTGGCGAGCGGGCTCACCACCGCCGGTGCGCCGGTGCGCGTGGAGCGCGAGAGCGCGACCACGGCGCTAGTGGACGGTGGCTGGAACTTCGGCCAGGTGGTGGCGCGGCGCGCGATGGAGCTGGCGATCGCGAAGGCGCGCGCCTCCGGCGTGGGCGTCGCGGTCGCCTATCGTGCGACGCACGCCGGCCGCATCGGCGCGTACGTCGAGCAGGCGGTCGCCGAGGGGCTAATCGGGATCGCGATGGCGAACAACCACGGCTCGGGCCACCTCGTAGCGCCGTTCGGGGGACGCGAGCCGCGGCTCTCCACCAACCCGATCGCGGCGGGCTTCCCAACCGGCGACCGCTCGCGCCCGTGGGTGCTGGACATGGCGACCGCGGTGACGGCGGAGGGGAAGCTGCGCGTCGCTCTCAACCAGGGCAGGCGCGTCCCGCCGGGCTGGCTGCTGGACGCCGGCGGCCACGCCACCGAGGACCCCGCGGTCTTCTACGGACCGCCGCGCGGCGCGATCTTGCCACTGGGCGGGGACGCCGGGCACAAGGGCTTCGGCCTCTCGATGCTGGTCGAGGGGCTGGCCGGCGCGCTCTCCCCAGCCGGCGTCAGCCGCCCGAATGCCGAGCGCGGCGGCAACGGCCTCTTCCTGCTGGCGCTGGACCCGGAGCGCCTCGGCGGGCTGGCGGCGTTCGTGACCGCGTTCGACGGGCTGATCGAGTGGGTGCAGCGGTCGCCGTTCGCCGTCGGCGTGGACGAGGTGCTAGTGGCGGGCGAGCCGGAACGGCGGGCGGAGGCAGAGCGGCGGACAGGCGGCATCCCGATCGACGAGACGACGTGGGCGCAGCTCGTGGCGGCGGGTGCCGGCCTCGGCGTGGCGGCGCCGGCCGCGGCGGCGCGGTAGGCCCGATGCCACGCAGCGCGCAGCTCCCGCTGCTGCCGTCCGAGCAGCCGCGCAGCGGCAAGGAGCTGGAGCGCGCGTGCGCGCGCACCGGCCGCGCGCTGGGGCTAGACGTGCGCACACAGGTGCGCGTCGGCCGCCGCATCTGGGGACCGCAGCGCTACATCGACGTGGTGTTGAGCGAGCGATCACTGCGGCGCTCGCTCGGCGTGGAGTGCAAGTACCAGGCGACCGCCGGCACCGCCGAGGAGAAGATCCCCGCCACGATCGACGACATCGCGGCGTGGCCGATCGCTGGCATCGTCTGCTTCACGGGGCCGGGGTTCAGCCAGCACATGCGGTCGTTCCTGCTCGCCAGCGGGAAGGCGGTGGAGCTCGCGGACCTCGAAGACTGGCTGCGGCTCTACTTCGCGCTCGACTTCGCGCTCGATGCCGGCGCGAGCGCGACCGCGTAGCTCGCGGGGTCGTAGTTCGTGACCACCAGCTCGTCCACCGCACCGCGACGGTCGCCGCGCGAGTTGATCATGCGCCGCGCTGGCAACCGCTCGAGGCGGTAGCGGCTGCCCTCGTACATCCCCTGCACGAAGTCGTGCGGCGAGTCGGAGAGCATCACGCGCACGCCGCGCCGCGTGAGGTCATCGATGCACCACTTCAGCCGCAATTGGTCGTCGCGGCCGAAATCGGCCTGCGTGTAGGAGGTGAAGCCAGCGACAACGGGCAGAAACGGCGGGTCGCAGTAGACGAAGTCGCCCGCGCACGCGCCCGCGCACGCCTGCTCGAAGTCCTCGCAGCGCAGCTCGGCGTCGCGCAGCGCGAGCGAGGCGGCGGTGAGCGCCTCGCAGTCGAGGATGCGCGGGTTGCGGTAGCGGCCATGCGGGACGTTGAAGCGGCCGCTGCGGTTCACGCGGTAGAGGCCGTTGTAGCAGGTCTTGTTGAGGAAGATCAGGCGCACCGCGACCGCCAGCGGGTCGCGCGGCTGCTGCTCCCGCGTCGCGTAGTACAGCTCGGCGCGGCCAGCGTCATCGGCGGCGAGGTAGCGCCGCTGCAGCGGCTCAAGGCGCTGCGCCAGGCGCTCGGGATCGTCTCGCACCGCCTCGAAGACGGTGATCAGCTCGCGGTTAAGGTCGTTGAGCACGGCGCGGCGCGGGCGGCGCTCCGGGTCGGCGATGAGCGCGAAGAACAGCGCCCCGCCGCCGAGGAACGGCTCGAAGTACGTGGCGCCGGCCGGCCGCGGACTGCGCGCCACGAGCGCGTCGAGCAGTTGCGTCTTGCCGCCGGCCCACTTCAGGAAGGGCCGCGCCGCCCTAGGTGCCGAGGTGGTCACTCTGCCGCCGAGCCGTGGGGAGCACGCTTGTTGCCGGCTCCAACGCTTATAGCCCACGCCGCGGGCGGCGTCGAGCGTGGCAGCGCGCAACCTGCGGGCAAGGACGTGGCAACAACCTGGCGAATGTAGCATGCTACACGGCGCCGGGAGCTTCCCGGTTGGGAGGAGAAGCAATGGACACGGGCGACACCGCTTGGATGCTCACCAGCTCGGCGCTGGTGCTGCTGATGACCCCGGGCCTGGCGCTGTTCTACGGCGGCATGGTGCGGGCGAAGAACCTGCTGGCCATGCTGATGAAGAATTACGTGGCCATGGGCGTGGTGACAGTGACGTGGATCCTCGTTGGCTACTCGCTCGCCTTCTCCGGCGACTGGAAGCTCGGCGACTGGGGAATCCTCGGCGACCTCAAGCTCTTCGGCCTCGGCGAGTTCAACGACCGCCAGCTGGGGACCGATAACGCAGTGTTCGGCCTGACCATTCCGGACGCGGCACACATGGTGTTCCAGATGATGTTCGCGATCATCACGCCGGCGCTTATCGCCGGGGCGGTCGCGGAGCGCATGAAGTTCAGCGCCTGGGTCTGGTTCATCGGCATCTGGTCGATCATCGTGTACGCGCCGCTGGCCCACTGGGTGTGGGGGGGCGGCTTCATCTTCTCCCAGATCAAGGCGGTGGATTACGCGGGCGGGCTGGTGGTACACATCAACGCCGGCGCCGCCGCGCTGGCGCTGGTGCTGGTGCTGGGGCCGCGCACCGGCTGGAAGCAGACGATCATTCGCCCCAACGCGCTGCCGCTGACGGTGCTGGGCGCGGGGCTGCTGTGGTTCGGCTGGTTCGGCTTCAACGCCGGCTCCGCGCTAGCGGCGAACGGCGCCGCCGCGAACGCCTTCGTCACCACGCAGGTGGCCGCCGCCGTGGCGGCGATGGCGTGGGTGATCTCGGAGCAGGTGGTGCACGGCCGCCCCACCACGCTGGGGTTCGCCTCCGGGGCGGTGGCGGGGCTGGTGGCGATCACGCCCGCCGCGGGCTTCGTGAGCCCGCTGTGGGCGGTGGTGATCGGCATCGCCGCCGGCGTGCTGTGCTTCACGGCGCTACGCATCAAGGTGGCGTTCAACTTCGACGACTCGCTCGACGTGGTGGCGGTGCACCTGGTGGGCGGCATCGTCGGCGCGTTGCTGCTCGGCTTGTTCGCGGACAAGGCGATCGGCGGCGTGGACGGACTGTTCTTCGGCGCGCCGGAGCAGTTCCTGCGCCAGCTCGCGTCCGTGGCAGTCGCGTTCGGATACTCGTTCGTCGTGTCGTACGTGCTCGCTCGTATACTGAGCCGCACGATCGGGCTCCGGGTCAGTGAGAACGAAGAGCGCCAGGGTCTCGACATCACGCAGCACCACGAGCAGGCGTGGGTGCTGGGAGAGTAGCGTAACTACATGAAGCTCATCATCGCCTACATCAACCCGTTCAAGCTGGACGAGGTACGAGATGCGCTGCGGGAGACCGGCGTGTCCGGCATGTCCGCCGGGCAGATCCAGGGCTTCGGCCGCCAGGCGGGCCACACCGAGACCTACCGCGGCGCGGAGTACGAGGTGGACTTCGTGCCGAAGGTGCGCATCGAGGTGCTAGTCGACGACGCGCTCGCGCCCGCCGTGATCAGCGCGATCGAGACGCGCGCGCGCACGGACTCCATCGGCGACGGCAAGATCGCGGTGCTGGCGGTGGAAGATGTGATCCGCATCCGCACCGGCGAGCGCGGCAAGGACGCCATCTAGCGGCCCGCGCCGCCCGCGCGGGCGGCGCGGGCGGGCTGCCCAATGCCCGCACACCCCGCGCTCATCGCGTTCATGGAGGCGCGCGTGGCGGTGGCCGAGCGCGCCTGCGCGGTCGCAGGCCTGGAGCGCTGCCACAAGCTCTCCGACCGCCTCGACGAGGCGCTCCGCGAGCTCGCCGCGTCCGGCGACTGCCACGGCCTCGCGGTCGTCGCCGTGGGCGGCTCCGGACGCCGCGAGCAGTGCCGCCACTCCGACCTCGACGTGGTCCTGCTGATCGAGGGGCGCGGGCCGCAGGACGCGGTGCAGCGGGTGCTCTATCCGCTCTGGGACACCGGCATCAAGGTCGGGCACGCGGTCCGCACCGTCGAACAGTGCACCAGTTCCGCGACGCAGAACGTCGAGACACTGACCGCGCTGCTCGACGCCCGGCTGGTCGCCGGGGACGAGGCGCTGTGGACCCGCTTCGTCGCCGCGCGCGCCGCCTTCGCTCGCCGCCTGCACGGCCCGCTCGAGCGGGCGCTGGCCGAGCAGCATCGCGCCGCCGTCGCCGCCGAGCCGTGGCAGCTCCAGGACCCCGACCTCAAGCGCTGCCGCGGCGGGCTGCGCGCGCTGCAGGCCCTGCACTGGCTCAGCGCCGCACACGCGCTGGCCGCCGGGACGCCGCCGCCGCCACTCGATGGTCCGCTCGAGCAGGCGCGCGAACGACTGCTCGCCACGCGCAACGCGCTGCACGCGCACGCCGAGCGCCCCAACGACCGCTACCGCAGCGACCTCGCCGCGCCGGTAGCCGCGTGGCTCGGCGTGGACCGCACGGCGTGGGGTCGCGGGCTGTTCGCAGCGATGCGCGACGTGGACGCCGCGGCCTGCGCGCGCTTCCCGGTGCCAGCGCCGCGCCCGGCCGGCGGGCCGCTGCGGCGCTGGTTCGGACGCTCCCGCGCGCCGGCGCCCGTGCCGCCACGTGCTGGGCGCGAGGGCCGCGGCACCGATCTCGAGCAACTGCTCGCGCTGCTGCGGCGCGAGCAGCCAGAGGGGCTGGAGCCGCTCCCGCCCGCCGCGTGGCAGGCTCGGCTGCTGCCGGAGTGGGACGCGCAGCGCTCGCTGCCGCACGTGGCACCGTTCCACCGTCACCCGGTGGACGCGCACGGCATGCGCACCGTGCACGAGGCGCGTCGCGCGCTGCGGGTCGACGAGGAAGGCACGCTCACCACCGCCACGGCATCGCGGCTGCCGGACGAGGACGAAGTGCTGCTCGCCGCGCTGCTGCACGACATCGGCAAAGGCCACGACGGCGATCACAGCCGCGTCGGCGCCGGGATCGCGGAGCGCTTCGCCGCACGCGCCGGGCTGGAGGCTGAGACGGCGAGGCGGCTGGCGACGGTGGCGGCGCAACACCTGCTGCTGCCCAACACCGCCACGCGGCGCGATATCGCCGACGAGCGCGTGATCCGCGAGACCGCCGCGGCCATCGGTGATGCACACACCCTGCACCTGCTGTACGTGATCTCGGTCGCCGACGCGCGCGCCACCGGCCCCGACGTGTGGAGCCCGTGGAAGGCACAGCTGATGCGCACGCTCTATTTGCGCGTGCTCAACGTGCTCGACGCCGACACGCTCGATGCCGCAGCCGACACGCGGGCGCTGGAACAGGCGGCCGTCGACACGCTCGCGGGGCGCTTCGCGGCGGACGAGGTGCGCGCGCACCTGCGACAGCTCGCGCCGGGCTACGTGCTGAGCACGGCGCCGGAGGCGATCGGCGAGCACCTCCAGCTCGTGCGCGAGGCCGCGGGCGGCACGGCGCTACGCCGCGACCGCGTGGGCGCCATCGACCGTCTCACGATCGTGACCGCGGACCGCCCGGGCGTGCTCTCGCTGGTGGCCGGAACGCTGGCCGCACACAATGCCAGCGTGCTCGGCGGCGTGGCCTACACGCGCAACGACGGCGTGGCGATCGATGTCATGCACATCACCGACGCGCTGGAGCGCGGCATCGACGCTCACCGCTGGACTCGCATCTTCGCCGCCGTGCCGGCCGCGCTCGCCGGCGAGTTCCCCGTCGACGAGCGGCTGGCCGAGACGCGGGCCGCCTACCACGCGGTGCCGCGCAGCCGCATCCCGACCGAGGTGCATGTCGATAACGTCGACTCGGAGCATTACTCGATCGTGGAGGTGCACGCGGCGGACCGCCTCGGGCTGCTGTACGCGATCACGCTCGCGCTGCACGAGCTCGCGCTCGACATCCACCTCGCGAAGGTGGACACGATCGGGGCCGAGGTAATGGACGCGTTCTACGTGCAGCGCGAGCGCGGTGGGCGCCTAGAGTCCGCCGAGGAGATCGAGCGCGTGCGACGCGGCATCGTGGACGCGGTGGCGGCGCTGGACGAGTCGCCCGCCGCCCCCCCGCCCGCGGTCTAGAGGCGGTTCACCCACTCTGCGAGGCGCTCCGGCAGGGCGTCAGGGTAGACGCGGTGCGCACCCGCCAGCACCTCCGCCAGCGGCAACCAGCGCGCGACGAAGCGCGCCTCGCCCTCCACGGCCTCGATCGGCGTGAGCGCGACCTCGGGGCCGCCGGGCCGGACGCGCGCGACGTACTCGAACACCACCTCGTGGCCGGGCTGGCCCTGGTACGTGAAGAGGTTCTCCACCGCGCCCAGGCTGTCCGTCACCTCCACGGCGATGCCGGTCTCCTCGCGCAGCTCGCGCGCGACGGTTTCCGCGGCCCGCTCGCCGAACTCCACCTCGCCGCCGAGCGGGCGGTAGAAGCGCTCCTGCTTCACGTGGTCGTAGCCTTCGGCCAGCAGTACGTGGTCGCAGTGCACGAGCACCGCGATCGCGATCACGCGCAGGCGACGCTCGCGCGGGGCGGCGTGCTCGGCCATGCGATCGCTCCGTCCGCACCTGCTGGTCCAACGCCGCAGCATACGCGCCGTGCGCATGTCGCTGGCGGGCGCGCGACTACTGGTAGATCACGAGGTCGGGGGGCTGCGCGAGCGCCAGAATCTGGCCGGGCGTCATCAGCGGCTCATCCCAGTGATAGAAAAGCTTGATGCCGGCGCGCCGCGCGTAGGGCGCGAGCGCGTACGCCTCGTAGTGCGCGAGCTTCACGCCCGCGCCGCCGAAGCCGTCCATGTCGATCGTCACCTCGACCTCGGGGTGCACGGCGTAGAGCTCGGTACGCAGCAGCATCGTGGCCAGAAACTGGTGCAGCACCAGCACCTTCGGCGGCAGGTTGCGCTCGCGCACCAGCGCGGCGAGGTAGCCCTGCACGGCGTTCACGTCGTCGGCGTCGAGGCTGCCGATCGCCTCCCCGGGCGCCATGCCGCGCGCGCGCGTCGCGAACTCCGGGTCGAGCGCGAGGTGAACGAACGGCTCGCGGAGCGCGGCGCCGAGGCGCTGCACCTCCGCCAACGGATCGGCCCAGCCGATCTGCACGTCGAGAAACAGCAGCAGCCCGTGCGCGCGCGCCACCATGATGTACGCCTGCAGCAGCTCGTCATCCATGCGCAGGAGGTAGCTGCCGTCGCCCTGGGGAGTGGGCTGCGCGACCGCGACGATCAGGTGCAGCGCCGGCGTCACGCCGCGTGGCCCGTTCAGCGCGTCGTAGGCCGCGGCGACGCGCCCCACCTCGTCCGCGGCCTCGTCAGGCGTGTACGCGCCGAGCGCCCCCATGAAGGGGATGCCCGGGTAGCCGTAAAGCGACACCACCTGCCCGCCCTCGAAGGGCGAGGACGAGCGGGCGCCCAGGCGCTGCGCGAAGCGCTCGTTCGCCACCTCCGGAGGCGGAGGAGGCGGTGGGGCCGGCTCGGCGAGGAGCGGGGTGGCGGGGGCTCGGGCTGCGCTCGCCACCCCGGGGAGAACAACGGCGGCGAGCACCACGAGCGTCAGCAGGGCGGCGGCCAGAGGGCTCCGCAGCAATGACTACTCCACACGCTACCCCGCCGCGCCACCGCGAGCATATCATAATAGAACACTTGCATAAACACGTCAGCAATTCTACCACTCAGCCTCGCCGTCCGCCCGGTTACCGCGGCGTTCACTTGCGATATGCACTATCCTGAGTCAGCAGTCGCCTCCCGCCTCCCCGAGCGACCCCTCTGGAGCGACCTCATGGCCGACCGGCCCAGGCAGCGCAAACAACGCCCGCAGCCCGAGCAGCCCGCCCCGCCGGCCTCCGCGCGCCTGGAGCCACGGATCACGGTCAGCGCGCGAGCAGCCGCGCTGCTGCAGTCGGTGATCGACAACCACGCCGAGCCGGCGGCCGGCATTCGCCTCGCCGTCGCCGGGCGCAGCGCGCACGGCTTCCTACACTCGCTGGCGCTGATCGAGGCGAGCGAGCAGCCGCCGGACGATGCAATCACCACGGCCGGCGGCATCACGCTCTTCGTCGAGGGTCGCAACGTGCAGTACCTCGATGGGGTCGCGATCGACCTCGACGACTCCGAGGGCACGCCGCGCCTCGTCTTCGTGAACCCCAACCCGCTCTGGCGCGATCCGGTAAGCAAGCTCATCCAGCAGCTGTTCGACGATCAGATCAACCCGCAGATCGCGGCCCACGGCGGCAACGTCACGCTGCTCAACGTCGAGGGCGACACCGCCTATATCGAGCTCGGCGGCGGCTGCGTCGGCTGCGGCCTCGTCGATGTCACGCTCAAGCAGGGCATCGAGGTCGCGATCAAGGAGGCCCTGCCGGAGATCGCGCACGTCGTCGACACCACCGACCACTCCGCCGGCGACAACCCGTACTACAAGCCCTCCAAGAAGTGACGCGGCCAGCGCTCGGCTGCGGCGGGCAGGCCGCCTGATGCGCGTCGTGCTCGCCTCCACCTACGAGCTGGGGCACCAGCCGCTCGGCCTCGCCGCGCCGGCCGCCGCGCTGCGGGCGCACGGCCACGAGGTGCGCTGCCTCGACCTCGCCGTCGAGCCGTTCGACCGCGCGCTGTTCGAGGGCGCGGGGCTCGTGGGCGTCTCGATGCCGATGCACACCGCGGCGCGGCTCGGGATCGCGCTCGCGGCGAGCGTGCGCCGCATCGCGCCGGCGGCGCACCTCTGCGCCTACGGCCTCTACGCCTCGGCGCTGCACGCGCAGCTCACCGGCGACGACGCGCCCGCCTTCGATTCCGCGATCGGCGGCGAGTACGAGCCCGCGCTGTGCGAACTCGCGGACCGCCTTGCGGCCGGGCGCTACGACCACGCCGCGCCGTCGCCCGGCACGGGCGCGCTGCCGGCGTTCGAGCGCCAGCGCTACCCGCTCCCCGACCGCGCCGCGCTGCCGCCGCTGGAGCTTTACGCGCGCGCCGATACCGGCAGGGAGGGCGACGAGCAGCGCCTGGCGGGCTACGTGGAGGCGACGCGCGGCTGCGCGCATACGTGCCGCCACTGCCCGATCACGCCGGTCTACGGCGGCCGCCTGCGCCTGGTGCAGCGCGAGACCGTGCTCGCCGACATCGACCAGCAGGTGGCGGCGGGCGCGCGCCACATCACCTTCGGCGACCCCGACTTCCTGAACGCCGTGCCGCACTCGCTGGCGCTCGTGGACGCGCTCGCTGGGCGGCACCCCGGCGTGAGCTTCGACGTCACGACCAAGGTCGAGCACCTGCTGGAGCACGCGGCGCTGCTACCGCGGCTGCGCGACGCCGGCTGCCTCTTCATCACCTCGGCCTTCGAGTCCTGCGATGACCGCGTGCTGCGGCTGCTCGACAAGGGGCACACGCGCGCGGACATGGAGCGCGCGCTCGCGCTCGCGGCCGGGGCCGGCATCCCGCTGCGCCCAACGTGGGTGGCGTTCACGCCGTGGAGCGACGTCGACGGCTTCCTCGAGCTGCTGCGGTTCATCGAGCAGCACGGCCTCGTCGGGCACGTGCAGCCGGTGCAGTACGCGCTGCGGCTGCTCCTGCCCCCCGGCTCGCCGCTGGTGCCGCTGCTGCGCGAGCAGGGGCTGCTGCTCGACGCCTTCGACGCAGCCGCGCTCACCTACCGCTGGCGCAATGCCGACCCGCGCATCGACGCACTCTCGGCGCGCATGCAGGCGATCGTGGAGCAAGCGGCCTCACCCCCCGCCCCTCTCCCCCGGGGAGAGGGGCTAAGGGGTGAGGGCCCGGCGCTGATCCAGTTCGGCTCATTCGGCTCGCTCGACGCCGTGCCCGCGGCAGGCACGGCCAACGTCGCCGTCTTCGAGCGCGTGAAGCGCGCGGCGCTGAACGCGCTCGGTCGCCACGGCGAGCCGTCCGCGGTTGCGCCGCAACCGCGCGTGGCCGTGCCGAGGCTGACGGAGGACTGGTTCTGCTGCGCGGAGCCGACGACGGCGCAGCTCGCACCCCTCAACCGCGCCGTCATGGTGTGAGCGGCTAGGGCGGTTGTCCGCGCAGCAGTTAGACGCCTACCTCGCCGAGTTTGAGTGGCAGCAGGACAACGGCAAGAACCCGTATCTATTCCCCCGATACGCTGAAGACGCTGCGGAGGCAATGGAATACAAGGAACGCATGGGAGATCGCTATGTCTGGATCCGACCTTCGTAGACAAGCTCCGATAAGTTCAGGTTCTGCTCTTCTCCATAGGCTTCCGCTACCCATGTACCTCTCAAGAGATACCTGATTGGCATGCGCCTAGCTCGAATGGCCTGTAGAGCCTGTTTCACATCAGGCGGAATCGGTACGCTAAGCTATACAGAGCTCTGGCTGCCATACCATACTGAGACGGCATTGAATCGTCGAGGCTCGCCGCTCTTGACACTTCTGGTAATCAATGCTCCTGCTTCGTTTGATTCATCCCACTGAAGACTCAGGCTTGAGTTTCCAACGAGATTCATTATTTTCAGCGACCCAGTAAGCAAATTGAAGAACTGTACCGAGACGTCAATCTTTTGGGCATTAGTGTTCCACACCCCTGCCAACGTAACGCGTTCAATCTCCACGAAAACGCGGTGAAAAATCCACCAGTCACGTCGGCATTGGGTGTCCCATTCGACAAGATCGCGAGTGCGCTCGTCTAGCTGGGCTTTGCTCGCCGCCGTGGCATCTACAGCCGTACTGACGCTACCGACGTTTCTCGAGCGACTGATGGCTCCGAAGATGTAGAGCGCAATCAGTCCGAGCACGAACATCGCCAAGAAGGGCAAGTAATCGCGTATGCCGGGCCAGTCGTTCGGCCGCAAGCGTTCCCACATCGCCGCCAGGACGAATACGCCAACCGTCGGGAGCGCGCTCTCGATGACTCCTCGCGGAGTTGGTCGCCACTCCATGCCGCGCCCCTTTCCAACGCGGCCAGCATAACGGGATTACGGTCCGCGACTAGTGGGCACATGATCTAGGAGTGAGGCGCGCTTGCTGCGGCCATACGTCGCCGCTGCTGGCCGCGCTCGTACAGTGGGAGTCCGGCTGGAACGCCGACGAGGTGAGCGACTAACTCCGATCACTCGATCTCAAACGCGAGCATGGCGTGGGCGGCGCGCAGCGCGGCCTCCGCCTCCGCCGGCGCGTCCGCGCGCGCGAAGATGAAGCCCAGGTACTCGCTGCCCTCCGGCAGCGGCACCACCCGCTGGCCGTTGCGGATCGTGATCGCGACCTCGGTCACGCGCGGCACCGCGCGCGCCGCCTCCAGCCCGCGCACGGCGCGCAGCGTCCCGACGCGCGGGATCGGGATCATCATCACGCCCGAGGCCGCGCCCGCGCGCTCGTAGGAGGGCACCGGCGCGCCGGTGGCGTGGCGCAGCAGCAGCTCCTCCAACGACATCCCGGCGCCGAAGCTGAGCGTGCGCGAGCAAAGCCCGCCGATCGAGCGCGCGGCGAGGTCGATCGGCCACGCGCCCTCGGCGTTGAGCCGCAGCTCGGCGTGCAGCGGCCCGTCGCGCAGCCCGAGCGCGTGCGCCGCGCGCTCGGTGGCCGCCACGACGGCGTCCTGCGCCGCCTGCGGGTGGCGCGAGGGCGTGACGTAAATCGCCTCCTCGAAGAACGGCCCCACCAGCGGGTCCGGCTTGTCGAAGAGCGCGAGCACGCGCAGCCGCCCGCCGGTCAACAGCCCCTCCACGGACACCTCGTCGCCAGGGATGTAGCCCTCCACCAGCAGCTGCCCGGCGGTCGGGCCGCAGTCGGCGGCGACATCCGGCTCCGCCAGCAACGCGCGCAGGCGCTCGAAGGCCGCGACGAAGCCCGCCGGGCCGTCCGCGCGCATCACGCCGCGGCTGCCGGAGAGCGCGAGCGGCTTCAGCACCACGGGGTAGTCGAGGGGATAGTCGAGCGTCGCGGCGGCGGCGCGCGGGTCGTCGTGCACGGAGAGCACGCGATACGGCGGCGAGAGCAGCTCGCCAAACGCGAGACGCCGTCGCAGCAGCGCCTTGTTGCGCGTAGCCTCGACGGCCGCGAACGGGTTGTGCGGCAGGCCCAACCGCGCCGAGGCGAGCGCGGCGACGAGCGTGCCGGCGTCGTCGACCGCCACGATGCTATCGAGCGGGTACTGGCGCGCGAAGCGCTCGATCGCGCGCGCGCCCTCCTCGGGCGAGGCGAGGTTGAGCGCCAGCGTGCGCCCCGGCACGAGCGCGGCGAGCGCCTGCTCGCGCTCGGAGCCGACGACGACCTCGATGCCGAGGCGTTCGGCGGCCTGCATGAAGTCGGGGGCGCGGTAGGTGGCCGTGGGGAGCAGCAGCAGTACCCGCGCCACCGCCGTCCCCCGTTCGCACCGGCCCGCGCGCCGCGCGGCGTGAGCGGAATCTACGAGCAAGA
>SHYR01000058.1 GCA_009692705.1 Dehalococcoidia bacterium | reverse complement strand
ACTCCAGCGCGGCGTTCGTCGGGTCGTGCACCGCCGCGACGCCCAGCGCCGCCAGGTACCGCTCGACCGCGGCGCGGGGCACGCCGAGCAGCGGGCGCAGCAGCAGCGGCGAGCGGCGAGCGCCCGCACGGGGCGCCGGGGCGACCGGCCACGGCGCGGCGGCGGCCATGCCCGCGGCGCCGCTGCTCCCCGCCCCCCGCACGAGCCGCAGGATCACCGTCTCCGCCTGATCGTCCTGCGTGTGGCCGGTGACACACGCAGCGGCGCCCGCGGCCGCGCAGGCGCGCGCCAGCCAGCGGTACCGCGCCTCGCGCGCCGCCGACTCGTCGCGTTCGCGGGGCACGCGCGGTGCGCGCCCGCCCGCGAACGCCGCGCCGATTGCGGCGGCCACGCGCTCGACGATCGCGCGCTCCGCCGCGACCTCCACGGTGGGCCGCAGCCGGTGATCGAAGTGCGCCGCCGTCACGCGCGCCGCACCGAGCGCACGCGCCGCGGCGACGAGCGCGGCGGTGGAATCGGGGCCGCCGGAGCAGGCGACGATCACCGGCGCGTCGGTCGGTAGGTGGGCCGACAGCGCGCGCGCCACCGGGCGCTCGAACGCCGCCGTGCGCCGGTTGTGCGGGAGCCGATCGTGGGCGGACATGAGGCGCAGCGTAGCGCGGGGCGCGGGAAGGGAGATGAAGAGTTGGGGTGACACCCCAGCGGCCCCCGCGAACGGAGCGCGAACGAGCGCGTTGCGGTTGGCCGGGATGCTCGGAGGGGCGCAGCCCCTTCGTTCTCAACCCCTCCCGCGCCCCGCGCGGAGCGCTGTTCTGCGTTCGAGGCACGAGGGGCAGGGGTGGGCCTTCCCTCGCCTGCATCGAGGGCACCGCTTCCGCGTCACCAACCTCTATGCTCAGTACGGCTACCGCGCGACCGCGACCTCGTTCTGGCGGGTGCCGAAGAGCACCTCCCACCACTTCTCACCGGGCTGGCGCGCCGCCGGCGGCGCCGCGGGCGCGGTCACCTCGACCAGCGTCTCGCCCGGCCTCACGAGCCGGAACTGCTGGCGCGCGAACGCCTCGATGTACTCGTCCGACTTGAGGTAGGTGAGCAACCCCTGCAACTCGGCGCGCTGCGCCTGCAGCTCCTGCACCTCGTCGTAGACGGCGCGTTCATGCAGGCGCAGGCGATAGGACTGCGAGGCGGTCTGCACGGTGGCGTAGCAGAAGAGGCCGAGCAGCAGCAGCGCCACCGCCAGCACCATCTGCGCCGGGCCGAACGTGTGGAGACGGAACCACACCTGCGAGCATCCCTGCCGGGCTCCCCGAGGGAGCCATCCCGCCCGCCTGCACCGTAGCACTCGCGTCCGCGCAGGCACAATCGCGCCTCTGGTCACTCCCCCGGCAGGTGGCAGCGCTCGTTGAGGCGCGTCACCAGCCATCCGCCCCCCTCCAGCCGCTCCACCTCCGCGAACGAGGCGAGCTCGTGGCGAATGCGGCGGAAAGCGGCGAGCGGCACGTCCAGCGCCGCGCAGAGGAAGGCGCGCGTGGCGAGGTTGTGCGAGACCACGGCGACCACGCCCTCCGGCCACGCCGCGGCGATCGCCTCGCACGCCGCGACCATGCGCCGCTGCACCTCGCCCATCGATTCGCCGCCGGGGATGCGCAGATCGGTCGGGTCCTCCGCGCGCCAGCGCGCCATGAACGCAGGATCGGCGCGGCGCATCTCCTCGCCGGTGAGCCCTTCGAAGACGCCCTGGTCGATCTCGGCGAGGCGCGCATCCGTGGTCACGGCGAGCGCGTGCGGCGCCGCGATCGCCTCGGCGGTCGCGAGGCAGCGGGTGGACGGGCTGGAGACGACGGCCACCAGCGGCCGCCCGCGCAGCCGCTCCGCGAGCGCCGCCGCCTGCCGGCGCCCGCGCGCGTTGAGCGGCACGTCGCGCCGCCCCTGCGTGCGCCCCTCGACGTTGCCATCGGTCTCGCCGTGGCGCACGAGGATCAGGCGGGTGGGCATCGGCTCAATCCGCCCCTCGCCCGCGCTATCCGCCCGCCGCCCATGCGCGGCGGATTGCCTCGCGCAGCGCCTCCGCGGCGCTGCGCGGATCGCGGTGGCGCGCGGCGACTTCGTTCACCAGGCCAGCCAGCAGGCCGCTCGCTTCGGCGGTGACCAGCGCCTCGCGGTGCAGCGCCGCGCGCGCGAGCGACACGACCTGGCGTTGCGCGAGCAGCCGGCGCTCCTCCGCGGCGTGCTCGGAGTGGTGGATGTGGTGCTGGTGGCGGTCGATGGCGTCCACCAGTTCCGACACGCCCTCGCCGGTGCGCGCGACGGTCTTCAGGATCGGCGGCTCCCACGTGCCGAGGCCGGCGATCGCGAGCAGCGCGCGCAGGTGTGCGACCGCGGTGTCCGCGCCGGCGAGGTCGGCCTTGTTCACCACCATCACCTGCGCGACCTCCATCAGGCCGGCCTTCATCGACTGCACGTCGTCGCCCGCGCCCGGGTTGGCGACGAGCACGGTGGTGCCGGCGGCGTTCGCCACCTCCACCTCGTCCTGCCCTGCGCCCACCGTCTCTACGAGCACGACGTCGAACCCGGCGGCGTCGAGCATGTCGATGGCGCCGCCCGCGCTCTCGGAGAGGCCGCCGAGGTTGCCGCGGCTCGCCATCGAGCGCATGAACACGCCGCCGTCGGCGGTGAGGTCCTGCATGCGGATGCGATCGCCGAGGATGGCGCCGTGCGAGAACGGCGAGGAGGGATCGACGGCGATGATGCCGACGGTGCGGCCGCGCGTACGCTCCTCGCGCGCGATCGCCCCTACCAGCGTCGACTTCCCGGCCCCCGCCGAGCCGGTAACGCCGACGGTCTGCGCACGGCCGGTGCGGGGGTAGAGCGCCGCGAGCACCCGCCGGCCGGTGGCGTCGTCGGCCTCGACGTGCGTCAACGCCCGCGCCAGCGCGCGCCGATCGCCGCTGGTCACGCCGGCGATCAGCTGGTCGGCGTCCACGCGCGCGGCCGGCGCTACGCTCGCCGCGGGGCGCGCTGCTTCACGAACTCGATGATGTCGTGCGTGTCGGTGCCGGGGCCGAAGACGCCCTGGAAGCCGATCGCCCGCACGGCGGGGACGTCCTCCTGCGGGATGATCCCGCCGGCGAAGAGCAGCACGTCGTCGACGCCGCGCTTCTTGAGCTCCTCGACGACGCGCGGGAAGAGTTCGAGGTGCGCGCCGGAAAGGATAGAGAGGCCGACGACCTGCACGTCCTCCTGCAGCGCCGCCTCGGCGATCATCTGCGGCGTCTGGCGGATGCCGGTGTAGATCACCTCCATGCCGGCGTCGCGCAGCGCGCGCGCCACGACCTTCGCGCCGCGGTCGTGGCCGTCGAGCCCCGGCTTGGCGATCAGCACGCGGATCGGACGCTCCCCGGTCGTGACCATGGTCTCCGCCTCCCCCGCCGCGGCAGCCTTCGGCCGTCCCGTTCAGTCTCGCCGAGGTGGTGCCACACCGCCAGTCCCACCGCGCCGCTCCCGGCGCTCCCGGCGCTCCCGGCGAGCGAGGGGCCGCGGCTAGAGCGCCGGTCCCCCCGGCCGCCGGGACAGCTCGACGAGGTGCTCCCAGTCGTGCTCGAGTATCAGCCGCAGCGCCTTGCGCAGCGTGCGTACGCCGTCCGGCCGCTGCACCACGCGCGCGCGCTCCTCAGCGGTGGTGGCGCGCACCCGCTCCGCGATCATCGCGCCGATCCGCCGCAACGCCTCGGGCAGCGCGAGCTCGCCGCGCTCCACCGCGCCGCCCACCGCCGAGAAACCCTCCGAGCTGCCGAGGGGCACCGACAGGTAGGCCCCCGGCACCGCCAGCACGTGGTGGAGGACCGCTCGCGCCGGGCGTCCGCCGCTGCCGCCCGCGCTGTCCAGCTGCGCCGCCGTGCGGCTCCCCGCCCACGCCGCGAGCGCCTCGCGGAACCAGTGGAAGCGCCGCAGGAAGATCTCGACTTCGCGTGGCGTGACGGGCTGGCGGTCTGGGCCGAAGGTCGCGGCCGGCGAGCCGTTGCCCAGCCACTGGCCCTCGGTGATCTGTTCCACCACACGCGTCTCGATCCGCGCCGGGGCGGCGACGCGCTCGCCGTGGCACCGCGGGAAGCCGCGGTACGCCTCGATCGCCTCGGGCGTCGCCGCGATCGCCTCCTCGGTCGTGGCCCCCACGGCGACGCAGCCGAGCAGGTCCAGCACGTGGATCATCGTCTTGCGACGGCGCGGCCCGGATTCGAGGTACAGCCCGTAGGTCGCCATTGCGCCCCCGCGCGAGTGGTACTGAGCATAGAGGTTGGTGACGCGGAAGCGGTGCCCTTGATGCAGGCGAGGGAAGGCCCACCCCTGCCCCTCGTGCCTCGAACGCAGAACAGCGCTCCGCGCGGGGCGCGGGAGGGGTTGAGAACGAAGGGGCTGCGCCCCTTCGAGCATCCCGGCCAACCGCAACGCGCTCGTTCGCGCTCCGTTCGCGGGGGCCGTTGGGGTGTCACCCCAACTCTTCATCCCCCTTCCCGCGCCGGGGGGGGGGGGGGGGGAGCCACCCGGCATAGACCGCTCGGCGGCAGCGTCAACAAGGTGCGTGGGCGCTACAGCTAGCGGTCGAACGCTAGCGTTCGAACTGGATCAGCTGGATCGCCAGCCCGAACGCCTGCGGCGCCGAGATGGTGCTGGTGACGCTGCGCGGCAGCGCCCCGGGCGCGGCGTCCGGCAACGTGAGGCCGGCGGCGCGGTAGCGGGCGATCGCGGCGGCGATCTCCGGCACCTCGATCGCCACCATCGAGGAGATGCGGGGCCCCTCCTCGGCGATGCGCCGCGCCAGCGGCGAGTCCGGCGTCGTGGCGGCGATCAGCTCGATCGTGCACTGGCCGCACGGCAGCTGGCCGATCAGCGTGCCGCGCGCCTCGAGGCGGAGCTCGTGCGCCACCTCGAGGCCGATCACCCGCCGCCAGGTCTCCCGCGCCGCCGCGTAGTCGGCGACCGTGATCGCGAGGTGGTCGAAGCCCTTCTCGGGGGAGGCGTGGGCGCCGGCCGGCGGCTGCGCCAGCTCGACGAGCACGCCGTGCAT
>SHYR01000057.1 GCA_009692705.1 Dehalococcoidia bacterium | reverse complement strand
GAGATCAGCCCGTACAGCCTGCGCGACCTCTCGGAGTGGGCCGAGCGCATCTTCGCCCTGCCGGCCTGACCGCGGGGCGGCGCTGCCGGCCGCCCGCGGTCGCGTATGCTGCGGCCACCGCCCGCCCGCAGCCGGCGCCGACGGCCCAGCGCGCATCCGGAGGTGCACCGTGACCCAGCCACGCTTCGCCAGCTACACGGATGAGATGCGCCAGTGCGCGGAGGCGATCGCGCTCCACCCGCCCGCCATCGTGCAGCCGCAGGATCGCACCGCCGACCTCAACGGCATCCGCTTCCACTACCTGGACTGGGGGAACGAGCAGCTGCCGCCGCTGGTGCTGCTGCACGGCGGATCGCTCACCGCGCACACCTGGGACATGGCCGCGCTGCTGCTGCGCGAGCACTACCACGTGATCGCGCCGGACCAGCGCGGCCACGGCAACACCGGCTGGACGCCCGACGCGCAGCTCGTCGAGGACAACAGCGACCTCATGCTCCGGGACACCGAGGCGTTCATCGACCACCTCGGCTACGACCGCGTGATCCTCTGCGGGATGTCGATGGGCGGCATGAACGCGATCCGCTACGCCGCGCGCCACCCACAGCGGCTGCGGGCGCTGATCGTCGTGGACATCGCCCCCGTGACGATGACCGAGGGGCTGCTGGAGATGGAGGCGTTCCGCCGCGACACCGAGACGATGCGCCGCTTCGAGGATTTCCTGGAGCGTGCGGTGCACTTCAACCCCCAGCGCAAGCCGGCGCACCTCAAGTACAGTCTGCTGCACTCGCTGAAGCAGGTCGCGGACGGCTGGACCTGGAAGCAGGACCACCGCAACCGCCCCGCGCTCACCGAGGAGCAGCTGAAGGCCGAGCGCACCCGGCGCGCCGCGGCGCTGTGGGTCGACGTGAAGGCGATCACCACGCCCACGCTCCTCATGCGCGGCGCGATCAGCAAGATCCTCGCGCCGGACGCCGCCGGCGCGATGGTCGCCGCCATGCACGACTGCGAGCAGGTGGCGATCGCGCGCGCCGGCCACTCCGTGCAGGGGGACAACCCGAAGGACTTCGCGGCGGAGTTCGACCGCTTCGTCGTCAAGCGCCTCGGCGCGGGCCGATGAAACTTGGTGTCACCCTTCCCAACGGGTGGGGCGTTGACGATCCGCAGCAGTCGGTCACGGTGGCCAGGCTGGTAGAGGATCGCGGGCTCGACTCGGTCTGGGTCCAGGATCACCTGTTTAATGTCGGCTTCATTCGCGATCGGTTGGAAGACCGTCCGTACTGGCACCCCCTCGCCACGCTCACGGCGGTGGCCGTGCAGACGAGCCGCATCACGCTCGGCTCGTCTGTGCTCGTGCTCCCGTACCACAACCCGATCGATCTCGCGAAGTACATCGCCACGCTCGACCACTTCTCGAACGGCCGGACGGTTATCGGCGTCGGCGTCGGCGCGCTCGAACCCGAGTTCCGCGCGCTCGGCATACCGATGTCCCAGCGTGCCGCGCTCACCGATGAGGCCCTCGAGCTGATGAAGGAGCTCTGGACGAGCACGGAGCCCGCGTTCGCGAGCGAGCGGTGGCAGTTCTCGGAGGTGAAATTCTCACCGAAGTGCTACCAGCAACCGCACGTCCCGATCTGGGTCGGCGGTAACTCAGCCGGTGCACGCCGCAGGGCCGCGCGCCTCGGCGATGCCTGGCATCCCCTCGGGGGCGACCCTGCGGCCGTCGCGGAGCAGTTCGCCGGCGTGCGCAAGATGGCCGAGCAAGCTGGACGTGATCCTGGCGCCGTCGGGTTGACGTTTCGCGTGACCGTCGCGGCACAGCACCAGGGTTCCTCGTACCGTCCGGTGATCGGCGACGCGACGACCGCTGATGCGATCGTCGACCTCCTGAACCGCTACGCCGAGATCGGGGTCGAGCACGTGGTGCTTGGCCTCGACATCGCAGGCATGGAGGCGATCACCGACGTGGTGGAATACGTCGCGGCGGAGATCAAACCGCAGATCTAGGCGCCGCAGGCAGGCGGAGGGGCGGGGTTCAGCCGCCCCTCACGTCACCGGATCGCCGTGACCATCGACTCCCCGGGCGCGCGCGCAGCGGCCTCGCCGAACGCGCGCGTCAGCACGGCGAAGCGCGGCGCGGCCGCGTCGAGGTCGCCACTGGCGATCAGCCGCCGCGCCACCGCGCGCGCGAGGTCGCCCGCGTGCATGGTGGCGCGCACCTCCGCGAAGCCCGCCCCGCGCAGCGCCTCGACGAGCCAGCCGGTCGTCCAGCGCCGCAGCCCCACCACCAGCGAGCGGCGCGCGAACGGCGCGAGACGTTCGAGCAGCGGTACACCGAGCGGCGACCCCGGTGTGAGCAGCGTCTCGCCGTAGGCGCGCGGCGCGGCGGCCGCCAGCACCAGTGCGTCGCGGTGCGCCGCGGCCGCCGCCCCCGCCGGCGGCAGCACCAGCACGTAGCGCCGCTCGCGCGGCGGCTGCTGCGTGCGCACCGCGTAAGTGTAGAGCAGGGAATCGACGCCGCCCACGAGCGTGACCGTCTCGAGGCGGGGCGCCGGGAGCCGCCACACCTGGTACGAGGCGCGCAGCACGCCGCCCGGCCGCAGCACCCGAGCGATCTCCGCGAACACGCGCTCCGGCTCGCTCGCCTCCTCCAGCGACGACGCGGCGGTGGCGAGGTCGAACGCCGCCGCCGCGAACGGCAGCGCCGCGCCGTCGCCCACCACGAACATGGCGTTCGCGAGCCCCAGCCGCGCGGCGTTGGCGCGGCACACCGCCACGCGCAGCGGCGCGGGGTCGACGCCGATCACCTGCGCGTGCGGCAGCGCCGCCGTCAGCGGCAGCGCCGGCCAGCCGTCGCCCGGTCCCACGTCGAGGACGCGCGACCCGCCCGCGGGCAGCGCGGCGGCGTAGTCGGCGACGCGCGCGGCGTCGGCCCAGTGCCCCTCGCGGCGCGCGTCGTACGGCTCATCGACGAAGGAGAGGTTGCCGCTCGTCCACAGCGGCGTCAGCGCGTACAGCGCGCGCGCCGACTCCACCGCCTGCGGTGGTGCGAGGACGCGCCAGCGCGCCTCGAGGGCGGTCGGGGCAGATCGCTGCGGCCGCTCGTCGGGATTCATCGAAGGTGAGCGCGAGGGAGCCGAAGGCTCCTAGAACAGCCCGCCGGTGCGGATCAGCCGTTCGATGGCGTAGACGACGAGCAGCGCCGCGCCGATGGCGATCCACTTCCAGTAGAAGCGGCCGGGCTCCTGCAGCGGGTCCATGCACGTCACCTCGCCCTGTCAGCGCGTGAGGTCAGCGTAAGACCGCCGCCACCTCGTCGGCGAGCGGCAGGCTGGCGGTGAGCCCCGGCGACTCGATGCCGCCGAGGTGCACATAGCCCCGGTCGTGCCACAGCAGGAAGTCTGCCTGCTCCTCGCCCGGGCGCTGGAGCTTCGGGCGGTAGCCCACCTGCCCCGGCGCGATCTGGTCGTCGCGTAGCGCCGGGAGCAGGCGCCGTCCGCAGCGCAGGAACTCGGCGCGCCACCCGTCGTCCGGGTGGCGATAGTCGAGCAATGCGCCATCGTCGAGCCACTCCGCCGAGGGGCCGAGGTGCGCGCCGCCATCGGTGTCCACGGTGAGGTGCAGGCCGAGGCCGCCCGCGCGGTGCTCCGGCAGCGGGTAGACCGGCCGCGAGACGAGCCGCGCTGCCGCCGCGTCCACGATGTCGTAGTACCGCCCGCGGTTCACCGCCTGCCGCAGCACCGGCACCGCCACGTCCGCGTACGCGCCGCCATCGAGCGGGTAGCCGAGCAGCGCGGCGACCTCGGGCGCGCGCAGCCCGGCGCTGTTCACCAGCGCGGCACAGCGCAGGCCCGGGCGGGCGCCGCCGCCGTCGCGCAGCGACAGCGCGAAGCCGCCCGCCACGCGTTCCGCGCCGGCCAGCTCGTGCCGGTAGACGATCAGCGCGCCATGCGCGCGCGCCTCCGCCTCGTACGAGCGCGCGAGCGCGAAGGCGTCGACGACGCCGGTGCTCGGCGACCAGATCGCCTCCACCGCCGGCACGTGCGGCTCGAACGCCCGCGCCTCCGCAGCGGTGAGGCGCTGCAGACCGCGCACGGCGTTGGCGGCCGCCTGCCGGTACAGCGCGTCCAGGCCGCCGCGCTCCTCCTCGGCGAGCGCGACGATCAGCTTCCCGGTGCGGCGCACCGCTACGCCGTGCGCCTCGCACCACTCGTAGGTGCGCGCGTTGCCCTCCCAGCAGAGGCGGTGCTTCAGCGACCCGCGCTCGTAGTAGATCGCCGCGTGCACCACGCCGCTGTTGTGCGACGAGCTCTCGCGCGCCATCCCCTCGTGGCGCTCGATCACCGCCACCGTGCGCCCCTCGCGCGCCAGCCGCTGCGCGATCGCGAGGCCGACGACGCCCGCGCCCACCACCGCCACCTCGACGTCGAGCGCGCCCGCGGTCATCGGGGGAGCGTCACGCCGGGGACACCTGCCCCCGCCCGGTGACGACGACGTGTGCGGCCTCGACATCCTCGAGGTGCGCGCCCGGCGCGACCAGCGCGTGGCGGAGCGTCACGCGCCGCAGCACCGCACCCGCGCCGACGACGACGTTGGGCCCGAGGCGGCAGTCCTCGACAACCGCGTCGGGGGCGACGAGCGCGTCGCGGTCGCCGAGCAGCGCGCCCTGCGCGGCGATCAGCGCGGCAAGCGTCCCGGCGTCCAGCCACTCCCCGGCGAACACGCTGCCGCCCATCCGCCGTCCCTGGCGGTGCATCACGGAGAGCGTGCCGGAGAGCTCCACCTCGCCGCGCGGGCTCCTCAGCGGCGCGCGCCGCATCTCCGACACCACCTCCGGCGCCAGCATCCAGATGCCGACGAGGGCGAGGTGAGAGCGCGGCGCTGCCGGCTTCTCCTCCAGGTCGACGACGCGGTCGCCCTCCAGCACCGCGATCCCCATCTCGCGCGGGCGATCGGTCTCGTGGAGCACGAACCACGCCGCGGCGCCCGAGGCGAGGAAGGCGTCGACGTGCGGGCGCAGCGCGCCGCGCAGGATGGTGTCGACCGCGGCGACCACGACGTGGCGGCCCTCGAGCGCCTCGCCCACGCTGGTCAGTGCGTCGCCGGAGCCCA
>SHYR01000056.1 GCA_009692705.1 Dehalococcoidia bacterium | reverse complement strand
GCCTCGAGCCGATGCGGACGCCGACGCGGACGCCGACGCGGACGCCCACGCCAGCGCGCCTCGAGCCGATGCGGACGCCGACGCGGACGCCCACGCCAGCGCGCCTCGAGCCGACGCGGACGCCCACGCCAGCGGCCCGTTCGCCGTCGTCGTGAACAAGGCCGACCTCGGCCTCGAGCGGGCGCTGCGCTTCGCGCGGGTGATCCATGACGCCAGCGTCGCGCGCGTGGTGGTGACGCAGCTCAGCGACGAGGTCGACCCGCTGCGCGCTACCATCGTGTGATGGCGGACGCGCAGGAGCCCGGGGATCCCGCCTCGCACGCGCGCGCGCTCGCACAGTTTCGCCGCGCGAAAGACGCGTGGCTGACTGCTGACGCGCAGTCGCCGCTGACGGCGGAGCAGCGGCGGCGCTTCGGCGGTCTCGCTTACTACGACGATGCGCCGGCGCTCATCTTCGTCGTGCCGCCCGAGCCGTTCGATCGCCCCGAGCCGGTGGAGCTGGCGACCAGCGGCGGCGAGGCCGCCACGTACGAGCGGTGGGCGCGCATCCGCTTCGCGGTCGACGGGCAGGAGGCGGCGCTCACCGTCTACCGGCAGCCCGGCGCGGAGCAGTTCTTTCTCCCCTTCGTGGACGCAACCGCCGGGCGCGAAACGTACGGCGCTGGGCGCTACCTCGAGGTGCACGAGCTCCGCGACGGCCGGCTGCTCGTCGACTTCAACTACGCCTACAACCCCTACTGCGCCTACAACGCGGGCTACTCCTGCCCGCTGCCGCCCGCCGAGAACCGCCTGGCGGTGGCGATCCGGGCGGGCGAGCGGGCGTTCGCCGGCGACGCGGCGGAGCACCGCCACTCGCGGTAGTGCCCACCCACGTTGTTGACGCTGTCGCCGAGCGGTCTGCGGTGGGCCGCCCCCGCCTATCAGTACAACGAGCGAGCACCACTACCCGCCGACGACCGCTACGCTACGGTGCGAACAACGGAGGGCCCGTGCCCAGCCTCGTCCTGCTGCTGGTGATGATGGTCGCGCTGTCCGGCTTCTTCTCTGCCGCCGAGACCAGCTTCCTGTCCCTCCAGCGCATGCGCCTCGCCCACATGCTCGCGGAGCGCGTGCCCGGGGCGGCGCGCGTGGCGCGGCTGCTGGAGCGGCCCACCAGCCTGCTCTCCGCGATCCTGCTCGGCGCGAACCTCACGAACACGGCGACGGCGGCGGTGGCCACCGCGATCACGACTCGCCTGCTCGTCGGCGACGGCATCGCGATCGTGATCTCGACGCTCGCGTCCACGGCGTTGCTGGTGGTGTTCAGCGAGGTCGGCCCGAAGAGCATCGCCCTCGCCCACGCCTTCACGCTGAGCCGCTTCCTTGCCCTGCCGATGCTCGTCTGGCTGCGCGTGACGCGCCCGGTGACGTGGGCGCTGGACCTGCTGACGCGTGCGCTGCTCGCGCTCGTCGGCAGCCCCGTCGAGCAGGGCACCGCGCTCACCGCCGCCGAGCTGCGCACGGCGATCCGCATGGGCGCGCAGAGCGGCGCGCTGGAGAGCGTCGCCTCCACCCATCTGCTCGGCGCGCTCACGTTGCAGCAGCGCCAGGTGCAGGAGGTGATGGTCTCGCGCGTCGACATGGTGGCCGTCGACGCCGGGGACTCGCTGCACAGCGCCGCGGTGACGCTGGCCGGCTCCGGCTTCCTCCGCCTCCCCGTCTACGAGGGCAGTCCGGACGAGGTGATCGGCTACCTCCACGTCAGCGACCTGAACGCGCTCCAGCTCACCGGCCTCGCGGGCCACACCATCCGCGAGGTGATGCGGCCGGTCCACTTCGAGTCGGAGCACGCCTCGATCGCCCGCGTGCTGGAGGTGATGCAGGAGCACGCCTCCTACCTCGTGATGCTGGTCGACGAGTTCGGGGTCACCTCTGGGCTGATCACGCTGGAGGACATCCTCGAGGAGATCGTCGGAGATCTGCGCAGCGAGAGCGGCCACGAGGCGATCGGTGAGCCGGTCACGGCGGACCAGCCGCGCGTGGTGGAGAGCGGGATGCTGCTCGTCGACCTCTCGCACGACCTCGACGTCGACTTCACTGAGATCGACGCGAACACCGTGGCGGGGCTGGTGCTCGCCTACACCAAGCGCTTCCCGCGCATCGGCGAGTCGGTGACGCACCAGGGGTACCGCTTCACGGTGATGGAGGCGGATGCGCGGCGCATCACGCAGGTGCGCATCGAGCGCATCCGCGATGGCGAATCCGCCGCGGACGGCGCGCGTTGACCGGCGCGAGCGGCGCCTCCCCCGCCATCGAGGCGGTGATCTTCGATTGGGGCGGCACGCTGGCGCACTACGCGGCCGTGGAGCTGGCGGACATGTGGCGGCTCGCCGCGCGCCACCTCGCGGGGCACATGGAGACGGGCGAGGAGCAGATCATGGCGCGCCTCGCCGCGGTCGAGCAGCGCATGTGGGAGCGCACGGCGAGCGACGCCCGCTCCGCCTCGCTCGGCGACCTGCTGGCCGAGGCCACGCACGACCTAGGGGCCGATATCGCGGCGGCGGTGCTGGAGCAGGCGGGCACGCACTACCTCGACGCGTGGACCCCGCACATCGTGCACGACGCGGAGGCAGCGCCGATGCTACGCGCGCTGCGCGCACGCGGGGTGCGCATCGGGCTGCTCTCCAACACGCACTGGCCGCCCGCCTACCACGAGCGGTTCCTCGCGCGGGACGGCCTCGACGGGTTGATCGACGCCCGCCTCTACACCAGCACGATGCCGTTCATGAAGCCCCACCCCGAGGCGTTCCGGCGCGCCCTCGACGCGCTGGGGGTCGCCGACGCCGGCCGCGCCGTCTACGTCGGCGACCGGCTCTTCGACGACGTGCACGGCGCGCAGCGCGCCGGGCTGCGCGCCGTGCACCGCGTGAACCCGGCGGTGCCACCGTACGCCGCCTGCCCGGACGCCACGATCACGCGGCTCGCCGAGTTGCCGCCGATCATCGAACGCTGGCTGCAAGGCGGGGCGTCGAGGCGCTGACGCGGGCGTCAGACGGCTCCCGGAGGGCGCGCTCCCTGCGCCGCCGCCGCCCGCCTGCGATGGTGAGTGGGCAGGGGCGGAGCTCTCCGATGCCGATCTGGCTGACCGTGGTGCTCGTGACGGGCGCGCTGCTGGGCGCGGTCGCCGCGTGCTACATGCTGCAGAAGCGCCACGCCATCCTCCGCGTCTACCCGATCCTCGGGCGGCTGCGCTACTTCGTGGAGCAGATCGGCCCGGAGCTGCGCCAGTACACCGTCACGAGCGACCTGGAGGAGCGGCCGTTCTACCGCTCGCAGCGAGCCTAGGTCTACCAGACGGCGAAGGGCATCGACGGCGCCGTCGGCTTCGGCACGCAGCAGGACGTCTCGCGGCCGGGGCAGTTCCACTTCCTCCCCTCGCCGTTCCCGGCGCTGCACGCCGAGGCACCCGAGGATCCAGCGCCGCACGTGATCGGTCCGCATCGCCCGCGCCCGTTCGCCACCCGCTCGCGCATCAACATCGCGCCGATGTCGTTCGGGGCGCTGTCCGAGGCGGCGGTGCGCGCGCTGGCGCTGGGCGCGTCGGAGACGGGCATCTACCTCAACAGCGGCGAGGGTGGGCTCTCGCCCTACCACCTGAGCGGCGGCGGCGACGTGATCTTCCAGGTCGGCCCGGCGAAGTACGGTGTACGCACGCCGGACGGCGCCCTCGACTGGGCGCGGCTGCGCGAGTGGGGCCACCACGAGCAGGTCCGCGCGATCGAGATCAAGGTGGGGCAGGGCGCCAAGCCCGGCAAGGGCGGCATCCTCCCCGCCGCGAAGGTGACGCCGGAGATCGCGGCGATCCGGGGCATCCCGGTCGGGTAACCATCGCTCTCGCCGAACCGCTTCGCGGAGTTCGCGAACCTCGCCGAGCTCGTCGATTTCGTCGAGCGCGTGAAGGCCGCGGTGCCCGTCCCCATCGGCGTGAAGATCGTGCTCGGCGACGAGCGCTTCGTGGACGGACTCGCGCGCACGCTCGCCGAGGAGGGCCGCGGACCTGACTACCTCTCGGTCGACGGCGCGGAGGGCGGCACTGGCACCGCGCCGCTGTCGCTCACGGATCACATGGGCGTGCCGCTGCACGACGCGCTCGTGGCGGTGGACGACGCCTACCGGCGCTGGGGCGTGCGCGACCGCATCACGATCATCGGTGCAGGCCGCGTGATCACCGGCGCCGAGGCAGCGTACGCGCTGGCGCTGGGCGCCGACCTGGTGAACATCGGGCGCGGCTTCCTGTTCTCGATCTGCTGCATCTAGGCGCTGCGCTGCCACACCAACCACTGCCCCACCGGCGTGGCCACGCAGAGCCGCTGGCGGCAGCGCGGCCTAGTGCCCACGGAGAAGCGCTCGCGCGTCGCCAACTACGCGCGCGCGGTGAACGAGGATCTGATGGTCGTCACCCGCTCGCTCGGCCTCGCCTCCCCCGGCGCGCTGTCGCGGGAGCACGTGGAGCTGGTGGTCGGCATCGGCCGCCGCATGCGCCTGAGTGACCTCTACCAGTACCCGCCGCTCGCGCTGCAATCGCTCCCGGCCGACACACCGCTGCTCCGTTACGTCGCGTAACGCCGCGTCGCCCCCGGCAGCGCGCTGCGGCTTCGGGACGCTCAGGCGCGGGTGGACGCCGCCTCGTGGTCCAGCAGCCAGCGCTTGCGATGCAGGCCGCTCGCGTATCCCGTGAGCGTGCCGTCCGCACCGATCACGCGGTGGCACGGCACCACGATGGCGAGCGGGTTCTGCCCGTTCGCCGCGCCAACCGCGCGCGACGCCGCCGGCCGGCCGACGCGCCGCGCGATCACGCCGTAGGTCGTCGTCTCGCCGGCGGGAATCTCGCGCAGCGCGGCCCACACGCGCAGGCGAAACGCCGTGCCGCGCGGATCGAGCGGCAGGTCGAAGCGCATGCGCTCGCCGCGGAGGTAGGCGCGCAGCTGCGCCGACGCGGCGGCGGTCGCCGCCGCGTCGCGCGCCGCCGGCTCGCCCGCGTCGCGCTCGAGGCAGCGCACGCACTGGTCGGCGTCGCCGTCGTCGGCGATGAAGTCGACGCGGTGCAGCCCCTGCGCGGAGCCGCCGATGAAGATCGGCCCGATC
>SHYR01000055.1 GCA_009692705.1 Dehalococcoidia bacterium | reverse complement strand
GATCGCGGCGGTGACGCCGACGAGGGCGACGATGTAGAGCAGGCGGATCACGCCCATGCTGACAAAGAAGCGCACGCCTTCGACGTCCTGCGTGGCGCGGGACATGATCTGGCCGATCTCGGCGCGATCGTGGTAGGCAAACGACAGGCGCTGGAGGTGGTCGTAGATGCGGTTGCGCAGGTCGTAGGCGACGGACTGCGAGACGCGTTCGCTGAGGATGGCCTGCTGGTACATGAGCGCGCCGCGCGCGAGGGCGGCGATGACAAGCAGCACGGCGGCGACGGCGAGCGTGGCCATGTCGCCGCGTGCGACCCGCGCGCCGGTGTCGACGTCGAGGCCGACATCGATCGCGTGGCCGATCAGCCACGGCGTGGCGACGACGAGCGCGCCGGACGCGACGACGGACGCGAGCGTGAGCAGCAGGTCGCGCAGGTGGGGAAAGGAGAGGCGGAGCAGCCGCAGCAAGACGGGCGCGTGGCGCGCGGGCTCGGCGGCCGGGGCGTGTACGGCCATAGATCAGTCAGTGTAGCGCCCCGCAGCCAGGCGGTCCGCAACGCCGCAACTCACGCCACCAGCTCGGGGATGAGCCAGCCGGGGTCGCGGCTGAAGACGGGGCCCCAGGCGATGTCGGTGCGCACGGCGGCAGCGAGAGCGGGGCGGCCGGTGTGGTGCGCGAGCACGGCGAGCGAGAGGCGCGCCTGCGGCACCAGCGTGGGGGCGCACTTCACGATGGTGCCGCCGGCGGCGTGGCGCACGAGCAGGAGCGCCAGCTCCGCGCGGGCGGAGAGCTCGTTCTTGCCGCCCTGGCGCGCGATCTCGATGGAGAGCGAGCCGCCGCGGTGATAGAGGGCGCGCCCGAGGATCGCCTTGGCGATCGTCCGCTGGTAGGGGCGCAGGGGCGGCAGTGGGCTGTCGAGCGGGCTGCGGCGCTGGTCTGGGGGGGCGGTCATGCGGCGACCCGTTCGAGCAGGCCGACGAGCAGGGCGCCGAGCACCGTAAAGAAGAGCGCGTTGATGCGCTGGCGTAACTCACGGACGTCGGCCTCGAGGTAGCGAAGCTGCGTTGTGAGGTCGGGCGCTGTCGGGTGCGAGCGGGCGAGTTGAGGAGCGTGCGCAGGGCACGGGCGACGGGGTCACGCGGCCGGATCATCGGTGACTCCCCTCAGGACATCGCCAAACTCTTCGAGGACGGCGGCCATCGCTTCGCTGAGGTTGTTCGCCTGCTTCGCGGAGAGGCGGTGTTGGGCGAGCATTGATTGAATGAGCAGGCGCACGGTCGTCTCGATGAGATGCGCGTCAGCGGCGTGGTTCGTGAGCGCTTCGCGCAGGAGCAGGCGGAGGACGGCGATCTCGTCGCTCAGGCCCTCGACGGCGCGTGCGTCGTCGAGGGCCTGAGCGTTCGGCGGCACCGAGCGCAGCGGAGTAGAACGACGCGGCGGCGTGACGGGCGGCGCGCGAGCGCGCGGGGAAGCGCGGGCTCACGGGCGCTCCGGGGCGAGCAAGGCGAGCAGTTGCTCGCGCGCAGGCGGGGCCATGCGATCGAGCGCGGCGACGACGCCGAGCAGCAGGCGGAGCGCGGCGAGCTCGTACTGCTCGCGGGCGACGGCAGCGGCGAGCGCGGTCATCGCTGCTTGCCCGGCGTGGCGCGTCGCGCGCCCGCGAAGGCCAGCACGCTGACCGCAAGGTTGGCCGCGAACAGCGGGGCGCGGGCGAGCACCTCGGCGGCGCCGGGCGCGGCGACAGCGAGGTGCTGGACAGCCTAGAGCGCGGCGCCGCCGCAGAGCAGCGCGAGCACGCCGGCGGCGAGCCGGCGCGGCCCTGACGCTGCGCGGGCGCGGCGGCTGAAGTACGCGGCGTTGAGGCCGCCGCGCCCGGCGCTGGCAAGGTCCTCGACGAGCGCGGCGCCGTCCCAGAAGGCGGTCATGTCGTCTCCGTTCCCCGGCTGGTTGCCGGTAGCGAGACGATAGAACACCAGTTCTTGACCAGCAACCCTGATTGTGCACCCGCCCTGACGGAGTCCTTACCTCACCCCGGATCCACCGAACCGCCGACCCGATGCGGCCGCTGAAGACGCACACAGGTGCTCCGCTGAACTGGGATGATGGCGTTGAGCACAGCCCATCGCCCCGGAACGAGGAGCGCAAGGGGGTCAGGCCAGGCGCTGCCTGAGGGCGAGGCGTGTGCGCTCGGCGAGGGGGTGGGGGGCCCAGCCCTCGCGGCGGGCGCGGGCGGCGTTTAGCTCGAGGTAGGCGAGGGCGGCGAGCTCGAGGGAGCCGAGGGCGAGCTCGGCGACCGCGGCAAGGGCTGGCCAGCGGTCGATCTTGTGCGGGTCCACCTTGTCGGCCACGAAGACGGCCCACGCCTCGGGGGAGTACGCGGGGTGGCCGGTGGTGTGCCAGCGGACGGCGTCGAGGACCAGCGGGTCCGCCAGCCAGCCGCGGGCGGCGAGCTCGTGGGCCCCGAGCGGGCCGTGGAGCAGCACGGGCGCGGCGCGCTCGACGGCGTCGATGTCGAGGCTGGCCGCTGCCGCCCGCCGCAACAGCTCCGCGGTGGGCACGGCGCGAAGCAGGTCGTGCGCCTGAGCGGCGAGCAGCGTGCGAGCCAGGTCGAGTCCGTGGCGGCGGGCGAGCGATTCAGCGAGCGCGACGACGCGGTCGATGTGGTCCGCGAGGCCGGCGGGAAGCTCCGAGCGCATGGCGGCGCGGAGCGAGGCGGCTTCGGCGAAGGGGGCGGCATAGCGGGTGCCCGCAGGGGCCATTGCGGGAGTTTACGGGTAGGGAGTGCCCGGCGTCGCCACTACGGTGGAGCCAGACCATACGAACAGAGGCGGCAGGCGATGGAGCAAGCGGGGGCGTTGACCCCGGAGCCGTTGGGGGGCGGGGGCCGGGCGGCAGGGTCCACGGTCCGGTCTGCGCTCGCCGGTTCCGGCTGGGGCCAGCGAGCGGCGGCGTTCGCGGACGGCACGAGCTTCTTCGTGATCTGGGCGGTCGCGCTGACGGCGGCGTTCGGCATCGCTGCGCTGGCGGCGCGCGAAGCATGGGACTCGATGGCGGTGGAGCTGCTGTTCATGGCGCCCGTGCTCGCCGGGGCGCTGTTGCACCTCGCGCTGCGGCGGTTGTTTGAGCGGCGCGCAGGGCTGGAGCAACGGCTGAGCGCGCTGCGGCTGGAGCTGTCGGCGTTCGCGCACGACGTGCGCGGGCCCCTGATGACGACGCGCAGCTACCTGGAGCTGCTGAACGCAGGCGCGCTCGGTCCGCTGCCGGTGGAGGCGCGGGACATCGCGGGGCGCGCGGTGGTGGCGACGGTGCAGGCGCAGACGCCGTCGCCGACGGCGGCGGACACGGTGGCTCCGTGCCCGGCGGCGACCGTGCTGGCGACTGCGCCGGTGGCGAGCGCGCCGACGACGGTAAACATCACGATCACCCCGAATATCAACGTGAAGGCGGCGAGCGTGGGCGACCCCGCGTCGTTCCACGTGTATTACTTCGTGGACACGCCTGCGCCGGCGGCGGGGGCAGTGATCTCGACGGGGGACGCGAAGATCATCCATTCCGCGGCGACGGCGCAGGACGTTGGTCCGCTGAGCGCGGGCGCGCACACGGTGACCGTGGTGCTGGGCCAGTTCAACCACACGGCGTGCGATGCGCGCGCGTCGGTGACGTTCACGGTGACGCAGGCGGCGACGCCGAGCGCAACGGCTGCGGCACCGAGCGCGCCGCGCACCGGGTCGGCGGGGCTCAGCGGCTCATCGCCGGCGGCGGCGTTGGTGCTGGCGTTGTGTGCGGCAGCGACGCTGCTCGTCGGCGGGTCGCGGCTGGCGACGGGGCGCCGCGCGTAGTAGCGGCCGCGTGACGCGGCAGGTCAGTGGGGCAGATCGCGCACGTGCGCGTACGGGAGGGGGGCGCGACGAGCGCCCCCTCCCGGCAGGTGGGTCGAGACCCGCGAGCTACGGGCGCATCGCGTGGAGGCGCTCGATGCGCTCGGCGGTAGGCGGGTGGGTCCAGAAGAGGCCGCCGAGGCCGCGGCCGGAGAGGGCGGCGAGCGGGTTGACGATGTAGAGGTGCGCGGTGGCTTGCGGCACGGCCATGGTAATGCGCTTCGCGCCCTGCTCGAGCTTGGCAAGCGCAGAGGCGAGCGCTTTGGGGTCGCCGACGGTGCGCGCGCCGTCGCGATCGGCCTGGTACTCGCGTGCGCGGCTGATGCCGAGCTGGATCAGCGTGGCGGCGAGCGGCGCGACGATCATCGCGGCGAGGCCGGCGATCGGGTTGCGGTTCTCGCCGCGGCCGCCGCCGAACCACATCGACATCCAGGCGATCATCGAGATCGCCGAGGCGATGGTGGCGACGATCGACGAGGTGAGGATGTCGCGGTTCTTGACGTGCGCGAACTCGTGGCCCAGCACGCCAATGAGCTCGCGTTCGGTAAGCAGCTGGCGGATGCCGGTGGTGACGGCGACGGCGGCGTGCTTGGGGCTGCGGCCGGTGGCGAAGGCGTTGGGCTGGGGCGAGTCGATGGTATACACGCGCGGCATGGGCAGGCCGGCGCGGTGCGCGACGTCCTCGATGAGGGCGAACAGCTGCGGGTCCTGGTCACGCTGGAGCTCATGCGCGCCGGAGGCGCGGAGCACGATGTCGGCGCTGAGCCAGTACGAGCCGAAGTTCATCGCCGATAGCGCCACCGACGGCCGGCCAGCAATCGGTAAGCGGTTCGCCCTGCTCCCCCCGCCCACCCCCACACCCCGGCATGCGCCTCCCCGCCCGCCCCACTATACTTCAGCGCTGCGCCGGTGTAGCTCAGCGGTAGAGCAGCTGTTTCGTAAACAGCAGGTCGAGGGTTCAATTCCCCCCGCCGGCTCCAGGACACCGCCACCAACCGCGCGCATCCGGCGCGCCACAGCCAGGGAGCCCGTGAGCAAACTCCGCACCCGCCTCCGCGACACCACCCGCCGCCGCCCCGACGCCATCGGCTTCGCCGCCTCCCGCGGCCCCTCCCACCAGCCGCGCCAGATCCTCATCATCGCCGAAGTCGCCGACGAAGCCGCCACCCGCGCCGCCATCGCCGCCGGCGCCGACGCCATCCTCTTCACCGGCACCGTCGCCGGCCCCCCAACCGCCATCGCCCCCATCATCGCCGCCGCCGCACCCGCACCCGTCGGCGCCCGCATCGCCGCCGCCACCGCCGCCGACACCGCCGCACTCGCCACCGCCGGCGCCGACTTCCTCCTCTGCGGCGACGAACACACCGCAGCCGCCGCCCTCCTCGACAACCGCCTCGGCTACATCCTCGCCGCCACCGACACCTCAGACGACGGCCTCCGCCTGCTCCGCCCCCTACTCCTAGACGCCGTCGCCCTCC
>SHYR01000054.1 GCA_009692705.1 Dehalococcoidia bacterium | reverse complement strand
GGGTCGCCTCCGGGACGTAGAGCAGGTAGGTGGGCCAGGAGCGGGCGGGGGCGTCCAGCGCATCGGGCACGGGCCCCCAGTAGCGCTCCGCGGGATCGCGCGCGCGCGCGATGCCGGAGATCTGCACGGTGAGCGGCGCCGCGTGCTCGTCCCAGAACGGGAAGAGACGCAGCGTGTCCCCCACGCCGATGCGTTGCGCGGCAGCGGTGTCGACGCCGATCAGCGCAAGCACGGGACTGCCGGCGCCGCGTGGCAGGGGGGCGGGCAGGACGCCCTGGATCACCGTGACGTGATCGGGCAGGTCGGAGCGGAAGACGAGGTTCGCGCGCGGCCGCCGCTCGTCCTGCAGGTCGGGCGTGCCTCCCGGCGGCGCGGGGTAGAACGTCGCGGTCGTCGCCGTCCGCACCTGCGCGCCGCCGGCGCCGTGCAGCGCCGCCGACACCAGCGCGTCCTGCCGCGCGCGCAGCCGCTCGTAGGCGACGGCGGCGACGGGGACGTTGCCCTCGGCGACGCGCACGTCGAGGGCGGTCGCCGGCTGCTGCGCGAGCGCGAAGCGCAGGCCGAGGTCGCGGATGGCGTCGGCGTAGACGGCGGTGGCGGAGAGGATCGCCGCCGCGGCCAGCGTGCCGGCCACCACGCTCGAGAGCAGCCGCCAGTTGCCGAGCATGCGGCGGAGGGCGAGCACGGGGAGCGAACGGAATCGGATCATGCCGCGGCATTCTACGGACCGCGCGGCCGGCGCGCCTGCGCGCCCCGCGGAGGATCCGGCTCGCGCGGCTATACTGCCGGGGTGAGCCCCGAGATCGCGAGCCCGTCACGCCCCGCCCGGCGCCAGCGCCCGGCGCCGCCCGCCGCGGACGGCGAGCCGCAGCCGCTGCTCGTCATCCTCGACTCGCACGGCATCATCTTCCGCTCCTACTTCGCGCTGCGCGACGTGCTCACGGTGCGCCGCACCGGGGAGCCGGTGGCGGCGGTCTTCGGTTACGCGAACAGCATCCTGACGGTGTTCGACGAGCTGAAGCCGAGTCACGTGATCGCCGCCTGGGACGCCACCGAGGAGACCTTCCGCAAGGAGCGCGACGTGCGCTACAAGGCGCAGCGCCCGGCGGTGCCCGAGGACCTGGTCCCGCAGTTCGATCGCGTGCGCCAGCTGCTGGCGGCGTTCCACATCCCGCTCGTGGAGAAGCCGGGGTACGAGGCGGACGACGTGCTGGGCACGCTGGCGCAGCAGGCGGTGGAGCAGGGGCTGGCGGTGGTAATCGTCACGCTGGACAACGACATGATCCAGCTCGTGCAGCCGGGCGTGCGCGTCTACATGTACCGCCCGTACCAGCGCGACTACGTGATGTACGACACGGAGGCGGTGCGTGAGCGCTTCGGCTTCGAGCCGGCGCAGATGATCGAGTACAAGGCGCTGGTCGGCGACACGTCGGATAACATCCCCGGCGTCAAGGGCATTGGCGAGAAGGGCGCGAAGGCGCTGCTCGAGCGCTACGCCACGCTCGACGAGATGATCGCGCACGTCGACGAGATCGAGCCGAAGCGGCTGCGTAACGCGCTCGCCGAGGGCGTCGACGACGCGCAGCTCTCGCGCGAGCTCGCGACGATCGTGCGCGAGGTGCCGGGCGTCACGCTGGACCTCGACGCCGCAGTGCTGAAGGACTACGACCGCCAGCGGGTGGTGGAGCTGTTCCACGAGCTGGAGTTCCGCTCGCTGATCACGCGCCTCCCGGAGTCGAGCCGCCCCGCGTCGCCGGAGACGGCGTCGGCCGCCGCGCCCGACGGCCGCTACGAGGTGGTGACGGCCGCGGGCCGCCTCGACGAGATCGTGCAGTCGATCCGCGCCAGCGGCCGCTTCGCCTTCGCGGTGGTCGCGGACGACCCGCACCCGATCCGCGCGGCGGACACGCTCGTCGGGATCGCGGTGAGCGCGGAGCCCGGGCACGCCGCGTACATCCCCTTCGGCCACGTGGCGCACGGCCAGGGGCGGCTGCTGGGCGACGGCGGCGGCGAGGAGACCGCGGCGCCCCCCGCGCAGCTCGCGCCGGAGGCGGCGCTGGGCGCGCTCGCGCCGGTGTTCACCGACCCCGCGATCCGCCGCGTCGCGCACGACGGCAAGTTCGCGCTGCTCGCGCTGGCCGAGTCGCCCGCGCACCTCTGGCCGGCCTCGATCGACTTCGACACGCAGGTGGCTGCGTACCTGCTGGGGGACGCCAGCATCTCGTTGCAACGGATGGCGTTCGGCCGTCTCGGCGTGGAGACGATGGACGCGAAGTCCTTCCTCGGCACCGCGAGCAAAGCGATCCGGTTCTCGCAGGCGAGCATCGAAGACGTCGGCCGCTACGCCGCCATCGACGCCGAGGTGACGCTGCGCGCCGCCGGCGTGCTCCAGCGTGAGCTGGAGGCGAACGCGCTCGACCGCGTCTTCCGCGAGATCGACCTGCCGCACGTGCCGGTGCTGGCGCGCATGGAGCAGTTCGGCGTGGCGCTCGACGCGAGCGTGCTCGCCGGCCTCGATGACGTGCTCATGGCGCGCATCGCCGAGGCGGAGCAGGCGGTGACCGGCGCCGTCGGCCACGAGATCAAGATCGGATCGCCGCAGGAGCTGTCGTCGCTGCTCTTCGACGAGCTGGGCCTGCCGAAGACGCGCAAGACCAAGACCGGCTACACCACCGACGCCGACGCGCTGGAGCCGCTGCGGGCGCTGCACCCGGTGGTGAACGCGATCTTGAGCTGGCGCGAGCTCACGAAGATCAAGTCGACCTACGTCGACACGCTGCCCCAGCAGGTGAATCCGCGCACCGGGCGCGTGCACTCGGTGTTCTCGCAGGTGACCGCGGCGACGGGGCGGCTCGCCTCGAACGACCCCAACCTGCAGAACATCCCCGTGCGCACCGAGATCGGCAACCTCGTGCGGCGCGCCTTCGTGGCGCGCGACTGCGGAGAGGATCCGCTGCTGCTCTCCGCGGACTACTCGCAGATCGAGCTGCGCGTGCTGGCGCACATCAGCGCGGACGAAGGGCTGCGGCGCGCCTTCGCGGAGCGCAAGGACATCCACACCGCGACCGCGGCGCGCGTCTTCAAGAAGGCCGAGGCCGCGGTCACGGGGGAGGATCGCCGCCGCGCGAAGGTGTTCAACTTCGGCGTGCTCTACGGCCTCACTGCCTTCGGCCTCTCCACCCGCGAGGGCATTCCGCGCGACGAGGCGGAGGCGTTCATCACGGCGTACTTCGAGGCCTACCCGCGCGTGCAGGAGTGGCGCGAGCGCACCGTCGCCGAGGCGCGCGCGCGGGGGTACGCGGAGACGCTGACCGGCCGCCGCCGCTCCATCCCGGACTTGCGCGCCGGCAACCACAACCTGCGGCAGGCGGCGGAGCGCATCGCCATCAACATGCCGATCCAGGGCACGGCGTCCGACATCATCAAGATCGCCATGAATCGCATCGACGCCGAGCTGCTGGCGCGGCGGGCGCGGGGGGCGCTCGCGCGGCTGGTGCTGCAGGTGCACGACGAGCTGATCTTCGAGCTGCCCCGCGCGGAGCTGGACGAGGTGCGCGAGATCGCCCAGCGCCTGATGCCTGCGCTGGAGCTCGCGGTGCCGCTGGTGATCGACGAGAAGGTCGGCAAGACATGGGGCGACCTCGAGTCGAACGTGGAGCGATGACGCGACCGTGAGCGCGGCACACACGGCGAGCCCGGCCTAGCGTGCCCGAACTGCCCGAGGTGGAAACGATCCGGCGCGACCTCGAGCCGCTGCTGGTCGGGCGGCGCGTGGTGCGTGCGCGCATCCACGCGGGGGCGGAGCGGCTCGCGGTGAGCGACGCGCCGCGCGCGCTGGAGCGGGCGCTCGCCGGGCGGCGCGTGGAGGCGGTGGGCCGGCACGGCAAGTACCTGACGCTGCGCCTAGACGACGGGCGGACGTGGGTGATGCACCTGCGTATGACCGGCTCGCTGGTGCACGCCGCCGCGGCCGCGCCGCCGCACCGCTTCGAGCGCGCCCGCGTCGACCTCGACGACGGCACGACGCTGCGTTTCAACGACATGCGCAAGTTCGGCACGTGGCACCTCGTCGACGACCCCGCCGAGGCGATGCCGCGCACCGGTCCGGACGCGCTGTCTGCGGTGTTCACGCCGGGCTGGCTGCGCGAGCGGCTGCGCGGCCGCGCGGCGGCGGTGAAGGCGGTGCTGCTGGACCAGGCCGTGGCCGCCGGCGTCGGCAACATCTACGCCGACGAGGCCTGCTGGATCGCCGGCATCGATCCCCGCACCCCCGGCGGGCGCATCGGCCCGGTGCGCGCCGCGCGGCTGCACGCGGCCGTGAGGCAGACGCTCGAGGAGGCGCTGCGTGACCGCGGGTCCTCGTTCAGCGACTACCGCGACGGGCTGGGCGGGGAGGGGATGCACCACGTGCGCGTGCACGTCTTCCGGCGCGAGGGGCAGCCGTGCGGGCGCTGCGGCGCGGTGATCCGCAAGACGCGGGTAGCGGGGCGTGGGACGCACTACTGCCCGCGCTGCCAGCGCCTCTAGACTACATAATCGATGTCGCGACATAAGGGCGTGACCGCTTGCGGTTGGGGCCGGTGCGTTGATACGGTTCACCGGCGCTTCGGACGGCGCCTCGGACCGGCTGCGGTCGAGTGCGACGCCGGTCGGGGGGGGAAGCGAGATGTCGCGATGATGCTCTGGCTGCTGCTGTTCGCGCTCGCGGTGCTCGGCGTCGCCGCGGCGTTCTTCGCCTGCTATCTCGCCGACGAGCTGACCCGCTCCAAGCGGCACCGCGTGCAGGGCACGCCGGCCGACCTCGGGCTCCGCTACGACGAGGTGCAGTTCCTCACCGCCGACCGGCTGACGCTGCGCGGGTGGTTCCTCGAATCCCCCGGCGCGCGCGCCACGATCGTGCTGGTGCACGACCTCGAGGCGACCCGCGCCGATCCCACCCGGCGGCTGCTCCAGCTCCAGCGTGACTACGTGCGCCGCGGCCTCTCGGTCTTCGCCTTCGACATCCGCGGGCACGGCGAGTCGGCGGGGCGTCGCGACAGCCTCGGCTTGAACGAGCGGCTGGACGTGCTCGCCGCCGTCGCCTACGTGCGCCGCCGGGTCGGCGACGCGCAGCCGGTGCTGCTGCACGGCTTCGGCTTCGGCGCGGCGCTCGCGATCACCGCGGCGGCCCGCTCCACCGAGGTGACCGCGGTGATTGCCGACTCCGCGTTCCTGACCATGCGCGAGTACATCCACCTGCGCTGGCGCCACCTGCCTGGGCCGGTGCTGGCGCTGGTGCTGCTCTTCGCGCGTCGCGTCTACCGCGCCGACGCCGACGCGCTGCGGCCGGTGAAGGCGATCGCGCAGGTGACCGTGCCAATCCTGCTGATCCACAACGAGGGGGACGAGCTGGTGCCGCTGGCGCACTCCCTCAACCTCGCCGCCGCCTCCCTCGACGGCCGCGACCAGGTGTGGGTGGTCGCGGATTGCGGCGGCCACGGCACGGGCTACCGGCAGCTGCCGGACGCCTACCTGCGACGCTGCCTGGAGTTCCTG
>SHYR01000053.1 GCA_009692705.1 Dehalococcoidia bacterium | reverse complement strand
TGCGCTGCATGACCTTGACGTGGTCGGGCCAGTCCAGCCGCTCGTTGTCCAGCAGCTCGTCGGCGTAGCGCGTGATGCGGAAGAACCACTGCTCCATCTCGCGTTGCGCGACCGGCGTCTCGCAGCGCTCGCAGCGGCCGTCCACCACCTGCTCGTTCGCCAGCGTCGTCTGGCAGGAGGGGCACCAGTTCGCCGCGGCGGACTTGCGGTACGCCAGTCCCCGTCTGAACAGCTGCACGAACCACCACTGCGTCCATCGGTAGTAGTCGGGCGCGCTGGTGTTCACCTCGCGCGTCCAGTCGAAGCTGGCGCCCATCGTCCGCAGCTGGCCGCGCATGCGCGCGATGTTGCGGTCGGTCCAGTCGCGCGGGTGCACGCCGTCCTTGATCGCGGCGTTCTCGGCGGGCAGCCCGAAGGCGTCGAACCCCATCGGGAACAGCACGTTCCAGCCGCGCATGCGGAAGTAGCGCGCGAGCGTGTCGGAGGGGGCCATCGCGAACCAGTGGCCCACGTGCAGGTCGCCCGAGGTGTACGGGAACATCGTCAGGTGGTAGCGGTTGCGCTGCCCTTCGACGTGGTCGGAGGTGCGGGCGAGGTCGTCGCGCTGCCAGCGCTCCTGCCAGCCGCGTTCGATCGCAGCGGGCTGGTAGCGCGGGGGCTCCGTCTGCGCGTCCGTGGTCATCGCGGTCTCTCTCGTCCGTGGTGGCATCCGGGGAGGCGTCCGTGCAGGGGCGCGGGCGGGCGTCCGCGCGCCGGGCGGCGTCGCGTGCGGCGACGCCGCCTAGGTAAGGACGAGGCGGCGCGGCGTCGCGCCCGCACCGCTGGCGAGGGAGTCCCGGTTCATCGTCCTGTGAGTATCAGTTCCGCGGTGGAGGGGCGTCAATCGCGCGCGCATGCCCGATGGCACGAGCGCTCTGCGCGCCCCGGGCGACCCCCTGCGACCGCTACGCCACGAGGATCAGCGCCACCGCCAGCGGCACGCCGAGCGAGACGACGAGCAGCAGCCGCCGCGCCTCGCGCAGCCGCGCCGCGGGCGCGGTCGCGGCCAGCGCGCGCCGCCCCTGCCACGCGGTGGCGGCGACGTAGAGCACGAACAGAACGATGAGGGTGGTGATCATGCTCGGCGGCTCCCGCTACGCCACGAGCGTAACGCCTCACGGGCTGACGATCTGGCGGAGCGGCTGCCCGAAGGCGAGCAGGTAGACCTCCCCGGCGGCGTCCACGGCGATCGACGCGAGGTTGGGCACGCTGCTCGCGATGCGCACCGGCGATTCGGGGCGGTCCGCGCTCACCGCCCACACCTCGCCGGTGCAGAAGTCGCCGTAGAGGTATGCTCCCGCGATCTCCGGGACGCGGGTGCCGCGGTAGACCACGCCGCCCGTGAGTGAGCAGCGTCCGTCGCCGTGGTCGTAGGTCACGACCGGCGCCACAAACCCGCTGCGGTCGCAGCCCGGCGCGGGCCGGTAGCAGCCGATCCCCCTCGACGACGCTCAGCCGTAGTTCCCGCCGCGCTCGATCACGTCGACCTCCTCGACGGCGCCCTGGCCCACGTCGCCGGCCCACAGCGCGCCTGTCGCCGTGTCGAAGGCCATGCGCCACGGGTTGCGCAGGCCGTAGGCCCAGATCTCGCAGCGCGCACCGGCGCGGCCGGCGAAGGGGTTGTCCGGCGGCACCGCGTAGGGGCGCGCGGCCGTCGCGTCGCGCACGTCGATGCGGATGATCTTGCCGGGCAGCGTGCCGAGGTTCTGCTCGTTGCGCTGCGGATCTCCCCGCGATCCGCCGTCGCCGAGACCGAGATAGAGCATGCCGTCCGGCCCGAAGCGGATCGCGCCGCCGTTGTGATTCTCGTAGAGCTGCGCGATCTCGAGCACGACGAGCGCGGAAGCCGGGTCGATCGCGCTCCCGGCGCCGCCGCCGGCGGCGTCGCGCGTTGGCAGCCGAGTAGTAGAGCCACACGAAGCGGTTGCTCGCGAACTGGGGGTCGAGCGCCATCGACAGCAGCCCCTCCTCGTTCCCGGCGCGGCTGACGCGGTCGCGGATGTCGAGGATGGGGGTGGCCTCGCCACCGCTGAGCGCGTAGACGACGCCGTCCTGCTCCACCACGAAGAGCGTGTCGCCGCCCGCGGCACCGCTCGCACCCGCACCCGCCAGTCGCGGGTAGGTTCCCGCCTCCACCGGGCGGATCCAGCTGCGGCCGCCGATGTCGACGAGGCGCCCGCGGCGGGACCGGCGCCCGGCCCCGCCGCGGGCGTCCCGCCGGCGGTGCCGGCCGGCGACGGCGCGGTGGTCGCGGTCACCGCGGTCACCGCGGGTGGCGTCGGAGTGGCCGGTGGTGCCGTCGCCGCCTCGTCGCCGCACGCCGCGAGCAGGCCGGCGCCGAGCAGGGCGGCGGAGGGGAGCGCGGGACGTGCGGGCAGCCGCGTTCCGCTCATCGCTCGGAATCACCGCGCCGGTAGTCTTCGGTGATCACGTCGAGGCGCTCGATCACGTCGGCGGGGAGCGGCTCGTTCAGCGCGGCGAGCGAATCGCGCAGCTGCTCCGGCCGGCTCGCGCCGATGATCGGGGCCGTGATCGCCGGGTTTGCGAGCACCCACGCCACCGCCATCTGCGCCATCGGCAGCCCCGCCTCGTCCGCGACTACGCGCAGCTCCTCAACGGTGTCGAACTCGCGCTCGTGCCAGTAGCGCTCGCGGTAGCGCGGCCCCGCGGTGCCGAGCGTGAAGCGCGACCCCTCGAGTGGGCCCTCCTCCATGCTGTGCTTCCCCGCGAGCAGCCCGCCCGCGAGCGGGTTGTACGCGATCACGCCGATCCCCTCCTCGCGGCAGAGCGGGAAGAGCTCGCGCTCCACCTCGCGAAAGAGCAGGTTGTAGCGCGGCTGCACCGCGTCGAAGCGCGCAAGGTGCAGCGCCTCGCTCTTGCCGGCCGCGCGCGCGACCTGGTAGGCGAGCCAGTTGGAGACGCCGATGTAGCGCACCTTGCCGGCGCGCACGAGGTCGTCCAGCGCGCCCAGCGTCTCCTCGATCGGCGTCTCCGCGTCGTAGCCGTGCAGCTGGTAGAGGTCGATGTAGTCGGTCTGCAGCCGCCGCAGCGAGGCCTCAACCGCCGCCGTGATGTGCTTGCGCGAGGCGCCGCGGTCCCACCGCTGCGGCCCGGTCGCGCCGAAGCACTTGGTGGCGAGAATCACCTGCTCGCGCCGCCCGGACAGCCAGCGGCCGAGGATCTCCTCGGTGCGGCCGACGGTAGTGAGGTCGCCGCCCAGCGGATAGACGTCGGAGCTGTCGAGGAAGGTGATGCCCCCCTCGATGCCGCGATCGAGGATCGCGCGCGAGGTGGGCTCGTCGCACTGCAGCCCGAACGTCATCGTCCCCAGGCAGAGGCGAGAGACCTGCAGTCCGGTGCGGCCGAGGCGGGTGTATTCCATATCGCGTGTCCTCCCACCGGCCGTCCGGCCGTCCGGCCTGCCGGCCCAGACCCGCGTCGATCTTAGCCTAGCCGCGCGGCGTACCGGCTCCCGCGGCTCGCCCGCCGCGCGGGGTCTCCCGGATGCGCTGGTGGCCGCCGGCGCCGTAGCGTTGCGGGGTGACCACGGGGCGATCATGACGAGCGACAGCGGCCCGCTGACGGAGGCGGAGGCGGCGTTCCGCCGCGGCGACGCCGCGGAGGCGCGCGCGCTGCTGGCGCCGCACCTTGCCGCGCACCCGGACGATGCCCGCCGCTGCTGGTGCTGGGCGCGGCGGCGAACGTGCTGCACGACTACGCGGCGGGCGAGCGGCACGCGCGCGCGGCGCTCGCCCGCTGGCTGGGCGACCCGCCCGCGAGCCTGCTCAACAACCTCTGCATCGCGCTCGACGGGCAGGGGCGGCTCGCCGAGGCGCTCCCGGCGCTCACCCGCGCCGTGCAGATCACACCCAACAGCCGCGACTACCGCGCGAACCTCGCGCTCCACCTGCTCGCGGCCGGGCAGCCGGCGCGCCGGAGAACGTGATCGCGGCGATCGTCGCCTACGAGCAGGGCTATCTCGCCGGCTGCCGCCAGGTCCTCGATGCCGTGCGCCCCGGCTTCGAGGCGGGCGCGGCCGGCGGCGCCGACGGCATGGACGCCCGCCAGTGGCACAACCTGGACGTCTACCGCCGCTACCTCGGACGGCTGCTGGCCTACCGCGAGGCGCACGCGCCGCGCTACCCGGCGCGGGCGGTGCCGCCGCTCTTCCTAGTCGGCGACAGCCACGCGCTCGCTCCGGCGGGGATGCTGGTCGCCTTCCTCGGGCAGCAGTGGCGCGTGCAGGCGCGGCTGGTGATGGGCGCGAAGGCGTGGCACCTCGCGCGCAGCGCCGCTGACCGCTACGGCCGCGCGTTCGCGATCGCGGTCGACCGGCTGCCCGCGGGGGCGACGGCGATCGCGATCTTCGGCGAGATCGACTGCCGTGCCGACGAGGGGATCGTCCCGCACGCGAGCGCCCACCCCGACCAGCCGCTGGACCCGGCGATCGCGGCACTGGTGCGGGGCTACACCGGCTTCGTGCGCTCCGAGGCCGCCCGCCGCGGCGTGACGATGCACTTCGCGGGCGTGCCCGCGCCCAATCCCGCCGCGTTCGCCGGAATGGACGTGGACGCCGGGCTGCAGTCCGCGGTCGCGCGCACCTTCAACGCGCTCGTGGCGGTGGCCGCGGCGGAGGCGGGCGTGGCCTTCGTGAACGTGCATCGCCTGACGGCGGTCCCCGCCGGCCTCGCCGACGGCCGTCGCCACATCGATACGCACCACCTGCTGCCGGCGGTGTTCGCGGACGCCGCGCGCGCCGCGCGACGCGGCGCCGGCACCCGCGCGGCGCGCGCCGCCTGACGAGCGGCGGCCCCGCGCGTACGCGCTGCGGTTGGATTGGCGATGGTGGAGCCGAGGGGGATCGAACCCCTGACCTCGACACTGCCAGTGTCGCGCTCTCCCAGCTGAGCTACGGCCCCACGCGCGGCACGAAGCCGGATCGAGAGTGTACGGGCCGCGCCGCGTCCCGGTCCATCGCGCTAGCCCCGAGCGGCGCGCGCGGCGATCGCTGCGAACACCCGCCGCGGTACGTTGGTCGTGATCATGTCGACGCCGAGGTCGAGCGCGCGCTCGATCGCCGCCGGCTCGTCGACGGTCCACGCGCCGACCGCCAGCCCGCGCGCGTGCGCCCGCGCCACGAGCGCGGCGTCGAGCGCGTCGTGGCTGGGGTTGATGCCGTGCAGTCCGCGCGCCGCCGCCACCGCGATCGCCTGATCGAGGTCCGCCACCCACCGCGGTTCAGTCGCCACCGAGAGGTAGACGCGCGCGGCGGGGCAGGCCCGGCGCAGCAGCGCCGCGTCCTCCGGTGGATGCGCCGTGAACCATGTCCATGCCTCCACGCCCGCCGCGTGCACCGCCGCCGCGATCGCCGTCTCCATGCCGCGCACAGGCAGGTCGATCTCGATCGCGCAGCGGCCGCCCGCCGCCGCGATCGCCGCCAGCGCCTCGGCGAGCGACGGCACCGGCTGCGGCGGGAGGCGGCCGTGCGGATCGTGCACGCGTAGCGCGCGCAGTTCCG
>SHYR01000052.1 GCA_009692705.1 Dehalococcoidia bacterium | reverse complement strand
GTTCTTCGCACGCGAGGTGGTGGTAGCGTTCGGGGGCGCGCCCACGGCGGCGACGGCGTACGCGCTGGTGCTGCACGCGCTGCTGCTAGTGCCGGTGGTGGTGATGGGGCTGCTGCTGCTGTGGCGGCAGCACGTCGGCATGGGCGCGCTGCTGCACGCGCAGAGCGCGCCCGCCGAGAGCGTCGCGGAGTGACGCCATGCGGCGCCGGTGACGCGAGGCAGGGCGGGGTGAGCACATGCATGTCGTAATCGTGGGCGCGGGCGTCGGCGGCCTTGGCGCGGCGTACGAACTCGTGCGCGCGGGGCACACCGTGGCGCTGTACGAGGCGAGCGACGAGCTCGGCGGGCAGGTGCGCACCTTCGAGATCGGCGGTGGGCGCATCGAGTCGTTCTACCACCATCTGTTCCGCTCGGACACGGTGGTGACGGCGCTCATCCACGAGCTGGGGCTCGGCGGCGACATCGAGTGGATCGACTCGAAGGTGGGGTTCATGACGGACGGGCGCATCTTCCCGTTCGTCAGCGCGATGGACCTGCTGCGCTACACGCCGGTGTCGCTGCCGACGCGGGTGCGGCTGGGGCTGGCGGCGCTCTGGCTGCGAGCGCAATCCGACTGGAAGCGCTACGAGGGGATGCGCGCGCGCGACTGGATCGTGCGCTACGTCGGGCGTGAAGCGTACGACCGTGTGTGGGGCGCGTTGCTGCGCGCGAAGTTTGGCGCGCACGCCGAAGACGTCGCGATGGTCTGGTTCTGGGGCAAGATCTACCTGCGCTTCGCCTCGCGGCCGGGCGGCGTGCTCGCCCGCGAGCAGCTGGGGTACCTGCGCGGCTCGTTCGGACGGCTGGTGGACGCGCTGGCGGCGGCGGTGCGCGCGCGCGGCGGCACGCTGGAGACGTCGGCGCCGGTGGCGGCGGTGCTCACGGAGGGCGGCCGGGCGCGCGGGGTGCGCCTGGCGAGCGGGGAAACGGTGGCGGCAGACGCGGTGATCGCGACGGTGCCGTCGGGGGTGTTCGTGCGCTTGGTACCGGGGCTCGACGCGGAGTATGCGGCGTTGCTGCAGCGCGTGGAGTATCAGTGGGCGACGGTGCTGGTGCTGGCGCTCGACCGGCCGCTGTCGTCGATCTACTGGCTGACGGTGACGGAGGCGGACTGCCCCTTCGTGGTAGCGGTGGAGCAGACGAACTTCCGGCCGCCGGCGGAGTACGGCGGCCAGCACGTCGTCTACTTCTCGAACTACGCGGACCCCGGTGACCCGATCGTGGACGAGGACGCAGAGCAGGTGCTGGCACGCTACGAGCCGTACATCCGCCGCATCAATCCCGCGTTCGACCGCGGCTGGATCCGGGGGACGTGGCTGTTCAAGGACCGCGCCGGCCAGCCGATCGTGCACGCCCGTTACCACGAGCTCATCCCGCCGCTACGCACCCCGACCGCCGGGCTGTACCTGGCGAACACGACGCAGATCTACCCGGAGGACCGCGGCCAGAACTACGCGATCCGTCTCGGGCAGCGAGTCGCCCGGCTCGCGATCGCGGACGGGCTGGCGATGGCGGATACGGCCGCGGAGACGGGAGCGGGGGCACCTCCGCAGTAGGTGGACGGGCGCGCCAGCAGGCGTGCCAATCACTAGCTAGCGGAAAGGTTCGATCAGCGGTAGCCTCGGTGCGGCACGCCGCCACGCGCTGATCGGGTATCACACTGGCGAAAGCCTTCCTGAAGCGGATCGGCACCTTCGAGTCGCTGACGATACGCGACTACCGGCTGCTCTGGTTCGGGCAGTGCAGCACGAGCATGGGCCAGTGGATGGACCAGGCCGCGCGTGGCTGGCTGATGTACTCCATCACCAATTCCCCGCTGCAGCTGGGGCTCGCGGCGGCAGCACGCGGCGTACCGCTGATCTTCTTCAGCCTGCTGGCGGGGGCGCTGGCGGACCGCTCCGGGCGCAAGGCGCAACTGATCATCGCGCAGGTCACGAACGCGGCGCTGGCGGCGATCCTGGCGACGCTGGTGCTGACCGGAGACGTGCAGCCGTGGCACATCTACGTCACGGGGTTCATCGCCGGGAGCGTGCAGGCCTTCCAGCAGCCGGCGCGGCAAACGCTGATCGGCGACATCGTCGGCGACCACCGGCTGATGAACGCGCTGGCGCTGAACTCGACCGCGCTGAACGTCTCGCGGATGCTGGGCCCGATGGTGGCAGGGCTGATCATCGCGCTGGTGGGGGCGGAGTGGTCCTACTACTGGGAGAGCGTGATGTACCTAACGGCGACGATCTGGACCATCCAGATGCGGGTGCCGGAGCGCCGGGGCGGCCCGCGGGCACCCGAGCGTGAACCGCTGCTGGGCAGCATCCAGGCGGGCTTCGCGTACGTGTGGCGGGAGCGCGACATCCGCTCGCTGATGGTACTGGGGCTGGGGCCGCTCACGTTCGGCATGGCGTACAGCACCCTGATCCCGCTCTTCGCGCAGGACATCCTGCACGGCGGGGCGCCGCTACAGGGGACGCTGTTTTCGGTGATCGGGGCCGGCTCGCTGGTGGGCGCGATCGCGGTGGCCTCGATTCGCCGCACGCACGGCTACGGCTTGCCGGTCGTGATCGGGGGCGCGTGCTTCAGCGTCGCGGTGTTCGCGTTTGCGTCGTCAGAATTGGTCTGGCTGTCAATCGTGCTGGGCGCGTGCATCGGCGCCGCGAACGTGACCTACAACACGCAGAACCAGACGCTGCTGCAGGTCATCACGCCGCCGCAGTTGCGCGGGCGCGTGATGAGCATCCGCATGCTCGAGCGCGGCCTCGTGCCGTTCGCCTCGTTGCTCACGGGCGCGCTGGCGTCGGCGTACGGTGGGCCGAACGCGCTCCGCCTGATGTCCGCGGTCGGACTGGCGATCGTGGTGCTGGTGGTGGTCACGACGCCGCAGATCCTGCGGCTGAAGGTCAGCTTCACGGACGTGACGGGTAGCGCCGACGCGGCAGGCGAGGGTGCGCCCGCACGGCGGCGCGCCGGCGCCGCGATCACGCTGGAGTAGCGGGGCGTGCGGGGCGCGGGCCCACGGGAGCCCCCGCCAGCGCAGGCGACGCCCGTTGACCGGGAATGGAGCCGCACCTATCGTGGCGCGCGTGCCGCCCGGCGGCACCCACGGGGAGGATGGGCCGCGCGCGATGCCGCTTGAGACCGAAGTCACCGCCGAACTGCGCGCGCTGGTCGCCGACCTGCGGCCGGACCACACCGACCTGCTGGAGGCGCTGCACCGCATGCAACATCGCTACGGCTACGTCTCGGCGGAGGCGATGCGCGTGGTGGCGGAGCAGCTGCGCGTGAGCGTGGCGCATGTCTACGGCGCGACCACCTACTACAGCGACTTCCGCGTGACGCCGCCGGCGGCATGCACCGTGACGTGGTGCAGCGGGCCGGCCTGCCGGCTGAAGAACGGCACCGGCGTGCGCGACGCCATGCAGGCGGTGCTGGGCGTGGGTCTGGGCGCCCAGACCGCGGACGGTCGCATCGGCCTCGCGCTGGGGCAGTGCAACGGCTCGTGCGAGCAGGCGCCGCAGATCTGGATCGGCGAGCGCGTGGTGGGGCAGCTCACGGCGGCGCGCGCGGTGAGCATCGCGCGCGCGCTGCGCGACGGCGCCGACCCCGCAGCGGTGGGACTCGACCACCCCGGCGGGCGTGACGGGTAGGGGGCGGCGATGGCGGTTCCCGGCGAGCGCTACGCGGCGCTCCGCGCGCAGGCGGACGCGGTGTACGCGGCGTGGGAGCGGCCGCAACGCCCTCGCATCAGCGTGGCCGAGGATACCTCGTCGCTGGCCGCGGGGGCGCACCGCACGTGGCAGGCGCTGCACGCGGCGGTCACGCGCCGCAACGCGCCGGTGGACCTCGGCATGGTCGCGGGGTACGGGTTGCAGTGGCTCCAGCCGCTGGCGGACATCACCTGGCCGGACGGCACGCGCGTGCTGTACGGGCCGGTCACCCCGGCGCAGGCGGAGACCATCCTGGACGAGGCGACCGGGCGCGTGGGCGCGGCCGCGGCGCTCGCCATCGGCACGCTAGCGGGACACCGCCCCGGCATCCCGGCGATCGCCGCGCACCCGTTCCTCGCGCTGGAGACTGCGGGCCGGCGGCTGCTGGCGCGCGTCGGCCGCACCGACCCGACCGCGCTCGACCATTACCTCGCGACCGGCGGCTACTTCGCGACGGCGCGGCTGCTGGACCGCCACCAAGACGCGGCGGCGGTGCGCCAGGCGGTGATCGACGCCGGGCTGTGGGGGCGCGGCGGCGCGGCGTTCCCGACGGGCACCAAGTGGAACTTCCTCGCGGGCGCGCCCTCGCCGGCGCGGCACGTGATCTGCAACGCCGACGAGGGCGACCCCGGCGGCTGGGTGAACCGCGTGCTGCTGGAGGGCGACCCGCACCTGATCCTGGAAGGCATGCTGATCGCGGCGCTGGCCACCGGCGCGCACCACGGCATCGTCTACATCCGCGGCGAGTACCCGCTGGCGGTGGAGCGCATGCGCGCGGCGGTGTCCGCCGCCACGGCCGCGGGCATCCTCGGCGCCGACGTGCTGGGCAGCGGCTTCGCCTGCGACATCGAGATCGTGCGCGGGGCAGGCTCGTACGTCTGCGGCGACGAGACGGGGCTGATCTCCTCGCTGCAGGACGGGCGCGGGATGCCGCGCATCAAGCCGCCGTTCCCGGCCGCCGCGGGTGTGCTGCTGGAGCCGTCGAACGTGAACAACGTGGAGACCTACGCCAACGTGCCGCTGATCCTCGAGCACGGCGCCGAGTGGTACCGCCGCGTGGGGACGCCGGCGGACCCCGGCACCCACATCTTCTCCTTCTCCGGCCACATCCCGCGCGCGGGGTTCATGGAGCTGCCGTTCGGCACGCCGCTGCGCGCGGTGCTGGACGCCTGCGGGGGCGTCGAGGGCGGCGGGGCGCTGAAGGCGATCCAGCCGGGCGGGCCGCTGATCGGCTACCTGCCGGCGTCGGTGCTCGACCGCCTGACGCTGGAGCGCGCGCCGTTCGCGGCGCAAGGCGCGGGGCTCGGCGGCGGCGGCATCGTGTTCGTGGGGCCCGCAAGCTGCTCGGTGGACCTGAACGTGCTGTTCGCGGAGTTCGTCGAGGAGGAGTCGTGCGGACGCTGCACCACCTGCCACGGCGGCAACCAGCGCATGCACGAGATCTTCGAACGCACCGCCGCCGGCGGCGGCCGCGCCGAGGACAGCCACGGCCTCGACTTGATCGCCTCGTCGCTACAGTTCTCGAACTGCGCGCACGGGCAGCTTTCGCCCACGATCATGCGCAACACACTGCGCCACTTCCACGCGGAGTACGAGGCGCACCTGCCCCACGGCGCGCAGGCGGGACAGTGCGCGGCGCTGCGCTGCGCGGGGTTGACGCGCTTTCGCGTGGTGGACCAGTCCGACCCACGGCTCGCGGAGGCACAGGCGATCTGCCCCACGGGCGCCATCGGCGGCGCGCCGGGCGCGCGCGCGGTGAACGACGCCGCGTGCATCCGCTGCGGCGCGTGCACCGACCTCGCCCCGCGCGGCATCGTGCGCGAGGCCGCCCCCGCGGGTACCGCGACGCCACCGCGCGCGCCGGCGCGGCCGCCGGGGCCGCCAGCGGCCGCAGGCGCGCT
>SHYR01000051.1 GCA_009692705.1 Dehalococcoidia bacterium | reverse complement strand
GAGGCGCTCGGCGGCCGCGCCGGTCACCGCCTCGATGCGGCGCAGGCCGGCGCCGATGCTGCTGTCGGCGACGATCAGCAGCATCCCGACCTGGCCGGTGGCGTGCAGGTGCGTCCCCCCGCAGAGCTCGCGGCTGTAGCATTGCGCGATGTGCGCGCCGGGCGCGTGGCCGCGCGAGTCGCAGTACTCCACCATGCGCACGCGCGCGGCGTAGCGGTCCTCGAAGAAGGCGATCGCCCCGCGCGCGATCGCCTCGTCGTACTCCAGCTCGAACGTCGCGCTCTCGATGTCGGCGCGCACCTTGGCGTTCACGATGCGCTGGATCGCCTGCAGCTGCTCTTCCGTCGGCGCCTCCGGGTGGGTGTAATCGAAGCGCAGGCGGTCCGGGCCGACGTACGACCCCGCCTGCCGCACGTGCGTGCCCAGCACGCTGCGCAGCGCGGCGTGCAGCAGGTGGGTGCCGGTGTGGTTGCGCGCCGTGTCCAGGCGGCGCGCGCCATCGACGCACGCCGTCGCCTCGTCGCCGGCGACGAGCGTGCCATCGAGGGCGCGCCCGAAGTGCACGATGGTCTCGCCGTAGCGCTGCGTGTCCTCCACGGCGAAGCGGCCGCCGGCGGTGACGATCTCGCCGCGATCGCCCACCTGTCCCCCGCCCTCCGGGTAGAGCGGCGTAGCGCGCAGTACGATCTCCCCGGCCTCGCCCGCCGCGAGGCGCTCGACGGCGACGTCCCCCGACACGATGTGGGCGACCGTGGTGCGTGCCTCCAGCTGCTCGTACCCGATGAAGTCGGTGCGCACGTCCAGCGCGGCGTAGCGGAGCGCGCGATCGTCCTGCGCGGCGGTGAACGCGGTCTCGCCCTTCGAGCGCTCGCGCTGCTGCTCCATCTCCGCGTCGAAGCCGGCGCGGTCCACCGCGTACCCCTGGCCCTGCGCGACCTCGAGCGTCAGTTCTGGCGGAAGACCGTGCGTGTCGTAGAGCACGAACATGTCGCGCCCGGGGATGCGCCGCGACGATCGCTCGCGCGCGATCACCTCGTCGAGCAGTTGCAGCCCGCGGTCGAGCGTGGCCTGGAAGCGCGCCTCCTCGAGTCGGGCGATGCGGCGGATGAAGTCGCACTGCACCGCCAGCTCCGGGTGCGCCCGCTGCCCGTGCTCGATCGCGGCGTCGACGACGCGCTCGAGGAACGGCTCGCGCACGCCGAGGCGGTGGCCGAAGTAGACCGCGCGCCGCAGCAGGCGGCGGAGCACGTAGCCGCGCCCCTCGTTGCTGGGCAGCACGCCGTCGGTGACGAGGAAGGCGAGCGCGCGCGCGTGCTCCGTGATCGCGCGCAGCGCGCGCGCGGCCTCCGGGTGCTCGGCCGGGTCGTAGCGGCGGCCCGACACCGCCTCGGCAGCGGCCAGCACGTGGCGCAGCTCGTCCGTCTCGTACACCGCGCGCACGCCCTGCACCACGGAGGCGAGGCGTTCGAGGCCAGCGCCGGTGTCGATGTTCGCCGCCGGCAGGTCGCTGCGCGAGCCGTCCGGCTCGCGGTAGTAGGTCATGAACACGAGGTTCCAGATCTCGAGGAAGCGGCCGCAGCCGACGTTGGGGTGGCAGGCGCCGCGCGCGCACTGCGGGCAGCCGGGGGTGGCTCCCCAGTCGTAGTGCAGCTCGGAGCAGGGGCCCATCGGGCCCGTGTCGCCCGGCGGTCCCCACCAGTTCCCCTGCGCGGCGGTGTAGCGCAGGATGCGCGCCGGGGGGAGGCCCTGCGCCTCCCACAGCGCCGCCGCCTCGTCGTCGTCGGTGAACACCGTGGCCCACAGCCGCTCGGGGTCGATGCGCAGCTCCCCGGTGAGGAAGCCCCACGCCCAGCCGGTCGCCTCCGCCTTGAAGTAGTCGCCGACGGAGAAGTTGCCAAGCATCTCGAACAGCGTGAGGTGGGTGTCGTCGCCCACCGCCTCGACGTCGGTGGTGCGGAAGCAGCGCTGGATCGAGGTGAGGCGGGGCGCGGGCGGGTCCGCCAGGCCCATGAAGTACGGTTTGAACTGCACCATCCCGGCGGTGGTGAACAGCAGTGTGGGGTCGCCGTGGGGCACCAGCGACGACGAGGGGATCCGCCGGTGCCCGCGCGCCTCGAAGTACGCGAGGAACGCCCGGCGCAGCTCATCGACGGTCACGGCGGCGCGCCCTTTCCGACAGAGCGCCCTTCGGCCCGGGGGGCTGTCTGGAGGTCGGCTGAGCGCCGAGTGTAGAATGCCCCATTGCGGGCGGTCAATTTCCGGTCGCCCGCAGAGCGTTCGCAGAGATCGTTCGCAGAGAGCGTTGGACGGCGCTCAGGCATCGATGACCACTGGTACGCCCGGCGCCGCCGCGCTCAGCACCCCGCTCACGAACCCCGTCGCCTCACTCGCCGGCTGGTCAGCGATCGTGCTCGCCTGCGGCGATCGCGGCGCGATGCGCTCCGCCACCCCTGCGGTGCTCCAGCCGATCGCCGGCGTGCCGATGGTGCGCCTGGTCTGCGACCTGCTGCGCGAGGTCGGGTGCCAGCGCATCTTCGTGGTCGCCGGCGCGCCGGTCGAGGCGATCGCGGCCGCGGCGGGCGCGGGCGTGCAGGTGGTCGGGGAGCCGGCCGCCGGCGGCGCGGCGAGCGCGGCGCTCGCCGCCCGCGGCGCCGTGGGCGACCACGGGAACGTGCTGATCCTGCGCGCCGACATGCCGCTGCTTAGCGCGCGCACGCTGCGCGAGCTGGCGGGCCGGCACCTCGCGGCCTCGCGGGTGCTGACGTTCCTCACCGCCTACCTCGACGACCCGCACGGCTTCGGGCGCATCCTGCGGCGCAACGGCGAGGTGCAGGGCATCGTGCGCGAGCACGAGCTCACGCGCGCGCTGCGCGGGCAGCCGGAGGTGAACGCGGGCCTTTACGCCGCGGACGCCACGTGGCTCTGGGCCGCGCTGCCGCTGCTGGAGCCCAACGGCAACGGCGAGACCTCGCTCGCCGACCTGGTGGCGCGCGCCGTCGCGCGTGGCGGCGTCGAGGCCTACCAGGTGAGCGAGGCGGTGGAGGTGCAGCAGGTGGGTGACCGCCAGCAGCTGGCGCGCGCCGATCGCCTGCTGCGCGACCGCATCCGCGAGACGCTAATGCGCGACGGCGTGACGCTGATGGATCCGCCCACGATCTACGTAGATGCCGGCGTGGCGGTCGGCGTTGACAGCACGCTGCTGCCCGGCACGCACCTCTCCGGCTCTACCCGCATCGGGCGCGGCTGCCGGATCGGCCCGAACGCGGTGCTGCGCGACATGATCGTCGGCGATGGCTGCGAGATCGGCGGCTCCACGCTCGAGGGGTCGACGCTGGCGGAGGGGGTGACCGTCGGCCCGTACTGCCACATCCGGCCGGGATCGACGCTGGAGCGCGACGTGCACCTGGGCAACTACGCGGAGGTGAAGGCCTCCCGCATCGGCGCGCGCACCGCCGTCGGGCACTTCTCCTACATCGGCGACGCCGACGTGGGGGTGGACGTCAACGTCGGTGCGGGATCGATCACCGCCAATTACGATGGCGAGCAGAAACACCGCACGGTGATCGGAGACCGGGTGCAGCTCGGGAGCGACACGGTGATGGTCGCCCCGGTCACGCTGGGCGCGGACGCGCGCACCGCCGCCGGCGCGGTGGTGGTGGACAACGTCCCGGCGGGCGCTACCGTGATGGGCGTCCCGGCGCGGATGCGCGCGGCAGACGAAGGAGGTCACCCAGCGTAGGCGGCCCGTGCGCTTGCGCGGCGTTTTGGATACCAGCTTCCTTCCCCCGGCCCTGCTCCTGATCGGCACGACGGTGCTGCTGGCGCTGCTGGCCGCCGCCGAGGCGGTCGCCATCGCGGTCACCCGCCGGCGCGTGCGCGGCGGCGACTTCGCCGGCCTTGCCAGCCTGTTGCGCGCCTACGTGAGCGAACGCCAGCGGCTGCGGCGCGCGCTGCGCTTCGGCGTCAGCGCCGCCACCGTGGCCGCGACCGCCGCGGCGCTCACGCTGGTGGCGGGGGCGGACAGCGCCCGCGCAGCGCTCGGCGCGCTCGCCGTGCTCGGCGGTGTCGCCGTGGTTGGCGCAGCCGCGAGGCTGGTCGTGCAGTCCGCCCCGGAGACCGCCGCCCGCCGCCTGGACCGCCCCGCCGGCGCGCTGCAGCTGCTGTTCGGGCCGCTGGCGGCGCTGCTCGCCGCGCCCGTCGCCGCCCCCCTGCGGCTGCTCGGCCTGCGCGGCGGCGGCGAGCAGGAGGACCCCGCCGAGGAGCTGATCGGGATGCTGGAGGCCAGCGCCGAAGAGGACGCCGTGCTGCTGGAGGAGCGGCGCATGATGCGCGGCGTGCTCGAGCTCTCCGGCCAGACCGTCCGCGAACTGATGACGCCGCGCACGGACGTCACCGCGGTCTCCACCGAAGCCTCCTTCGGCGACGTGATGAAGGTGGTCGCCGACTCCGGCTTCAGCCGCATCCCGCTCTACGCCGGATCGCTCGACCACATCGTCGGCGTGATCTATGCCAAAGACCTGCTCGCCTACGTGCGCAACGGCAGCGTCGCGCCGCGACTGGCGGAGATCGCCCGCCCGCCCTACGTGGTCCCGGAGACGAAGCGCGCCAACGATCTGCTGGCCGACCTGCGGCGGGACAAGGTGCACATGGCGATCGCGGTGGACGAGTACGGCGGCACCGCCGGCGTGCTCACGGTCGAGGACCTGGTCGAGGAGATCGTGGGTGCGATCGCGGACGAGTACGACACCGTGGACACGGACGTGCAGCAGATCTCCCCGAACGAGGCGATCGTCGACGCCAGCCTCACCGTGGACGAGCTGAACGACCTGTTCGACACCGAGATCGTGCCCGACAACTTCGACACCGTCGGCGGGCTGATCGTCACCGCGCTGGGCCGGCTCGCGGTGCCGGGCGACGCGGTGATCGAGCCGCGCCTCGAGGAGCATGCGGGGCGCACGCAGCTCGAGCTGCAGGTGCTCACCATCCTCGGGCGCCGCATCAAGAAGGTGCGGGTGCAGCGCCACGTGCCCGCGCCGGAGGCCGCGGAGGCGGCGATCGAGCCGGTGTGAGCGTGCCTCTCGCGGCGCCGTGCGCCGCCGCGAGGTGCCGCTCGTTGACCGCTGGCCGTACCCTACCGCCCGTGACCGCCACGCCTCCCGAGGATCTGCGATACCGCGTCGCGCTGCACCGCGTGCACCGCCTGGGCAGCGCGCGCTTCGCGTTGATCGAACGGGCCTTCCCTTCGTTCGAGGCGATGTGGCGCGCCGGCGCCTCCGCGCTCGCCGGCGCCGGGCTGGACGAGCGCACCGCGCAGGAGCTGCTGCGCGCGCGGTAGGAGATCGATCCGGACACGGAGATGGAGCGGCTGGAGCGCGCGGGCGTGACCGCGCTGGCCCCGGTGGATGCGCGCTACCCGTCGCGCCTGCGGGAGATCGACGACGCGCCGCCGCTGCTCTACGTGCGCGGCGAGTGGCGCGCGGAGGACGAGTGGAGCGTCGCCGTGGCGGGCACGCGGCGGGCCACCGCGTACGGGCGGCAGGCCGCCGTCGAGCTGTGCCGTGGCCTCGCGGCGACGGGGGTGACGATCGTCTCCGGCCTCGCCCGCGGCATCGACACGATCGCGCACCGCACGGCGCTGGAGGCGGGCGGGCGCACG
>SHYR01000010.1 GCA_009692705.1 Dehalococcoidia bacterium | reverse complement strand
GGCGGAAACCTGGCGGAGTGCTACATGCACGGCCTGGAGCTGAACATCGAGGGCGTGCGGCAGGTGCGGGGCACGTCCCCCAACCAGGTGCCGGACGTGGAGATATCGATGGTGACCTCCGGGCCGATGGTCCAGCCGGTGACGAACATGATCATGAGCAGCGAGCGCGGGTAGCGAGCGTGAGCGGGGACGGCAGGGCGCTCACGGCGCCGCTGCGTTTCATGTAGGATGTGGCCGTTTCGCGCCCACGGGCAACAAGCTGCCCGGGGCGACAGGGTGGGAAGGATAGAGATCGGACATGGCGAATCGGAACACGGTCAGGGGCAAGGTCGCCGTCATCGGTGTGGGGGAGACGACCTACTACAAGCGCGGGCAGTCGCCCGACCCGGAGTTCGTGCTGATGCTGAAGGCGGTGCTGAAGGCCTGCCAGGACGCCGGCCTCGACCCCCGCGAGATCGACGGCTTCGCCTCGTACTCCGACGACCGCAACAGCTCGATCCGGCTGGGGGACGCGCTGGGCGTGAAGCAGATCAACTTCTCCAACATGGTGTGGGGCGGCGGCGGCGGCGGCGGATCCGCGGCGATGGCGAATGCGGCGGCTGGGATCATCGCCGGCTACGCCGACTACGTGGTGGCCTACCGCGGGCTGGCGCAGGGCCAGTTCGGGCGCTTCGGCGGCAGCGGCCGCGCGCCGGCTCCTGTGGCGGCGGGCGCGGCGGCGTTCACGGCGCCGTACGGCATCTCGTCGCCCGGGCAGAGCTACGCGCCGCGCATGATGCGCTACATGCACGACCACGGGGTGAAGCAGGCGGCGATGCGCGCGGTCGCGATGGCGAGCTACCATCACGCGCAGAGCAACCCCAACGCGGTGATGCGCGGCCGGCCGCTGACCGAGGAGATGTACGACAACTCGCGCTGGATCACGGAGCCGTTCCACCTCTTCGACTGCTGCCTGGAGAACGACGGCGCGGCGGCGGTGATCCTGACCAGCGCCGAGCGCGCGCGCGACTTCCCGCACAAGCCGGTGTACATCCTCGGCGCGGCGCAGGGCTCCGCCACCCGCAACGGGACGGTCGGCAATTTCGGCGCCCCGACCTCCAACTTCACGACGCTGGCGCCGCGGCTCTACGCGCAGGCGGGGGTGGGGCCGAAGGACGTGGACGTGCTGCAGAGCTACGAGAACTTCACCGGCGGGGTGGTGATGAGCATCGTGGAGCACGGCTTCTGCGAACCGGAGGAGGTCAACGAGTTTTTCACGACCAAGAACTTCTACGCGCCCACCGGCAAGCTGCCGCTGAACACCAGCGGCGGAAACCTGGCGGAGTGCTACATGCACGGCCTGGAGCTGAACATCGAGGGCGTGCGGCAGGTGCGCGGCGACTCGCATAGCCAGGTGCCGGACGTCGAGATCTCGATGGTCACCTCCGGGCCACTGACGCAGCCGATTAGCAACATGATCATGAGCAGCGAGCGCGGGTAGGGGGACGGCGATGACGACGCAGACTAGGCAGACCGAGCGCAAGGACGGCTACCTCGGCCACATGCTGGCGCCGGCGCCGTCGCCGGACGGGCTGGGCAAGGAGTTCTGGGACGCGGTGCGGCGGCACGAGCTGGTGGTGCAGCGCTGCAACGACTGCAAGCAGTACCAGTGGGGGCCGGAGTACATCTGCTATCACTGCCACTCCTTCAACCTCGGCTACCAGAAGGTGTCGGGGCGGGGGCGGCTGTACACGTGGGAGCGGGTGTGGCACCCGCTGCACGAGAAGGTGGCAGACCGGGTGCCGTACATCATCGCCATCGTGGAGCTGCCCGACGCCGGCAACGTGCGCATGGTCGGCAACCTGGTGGGCGACCCGCTGCAGCAGGTGCGGATCGGCTCCGAGGTGGAGGTGGTGTTCGAGGACCACGCGACCGCGGACCCGTACACGCTGGTGCAGTGGCGCCAGCTCTAGCCCGCGGCGCGACGGTGCGCTGAGGCGCCCGCTCCCGATACGAGGCTGATGGATAGCGAGAGGCCTGGCTGTTCAGCCCGGCCTCTCGCTATCTCGCTCTTTCCCCTCGCCTCGCTCCCTGGCCGCCCGCCCTTGCGGCGAGCGCGCGCGCCGAGCACGCAGGCGGTCGCGGTGGCGAGCAGCGCGAGCTGCGCGAGCGGCGGTAGCGCGGTTCCCGCTCCGTCGAGCAGGCCGGCGCTCCCGGTCGTGGGGGGCCCGGGCGGCGCGGTGGGGGCGCTCTGCCCGGAGACGTCCACCAGGCGGTCGCCCTGCAGCTGATAGCTGCGCGTGACCTGCAGCGTTCCGCAGCAGAGCGGTTCGCCGGGGCTCTGCGTAATCATGCTCACTACGATGCGGTCACGCTCGATGCTGAGCGTGACGTTGCGCACGCGGTCGCCGAGCAGGAGCGGGCCCACGGGCCGCAGCGCGGCGCCCACCACGTAGAGGTCCGAGAATGTGCCGCTCCCGCCGCTGTTGGTGGCGAGGTGCACCGTCGCTGCCGGCTGTCCGCCGATCGTACCGGTGGCGGATGCGAGGAAAATCATCGTCACGCGGGCCGCCGGTAGCTCGAAGCGACCGTTCACGAGCTTCGCGGTGCCGAGCCGCCCGTGCTCGGTGGGGTACTCAAGATTTTTCAGCTGCTCGACGGTCGGCGCGGCCGGCTGTTGCGCGGCGGCCGGCGCGACCAGGGCAATCATGAGCGCGATCGTGGCGGTGGCGGCGCTGCGCCTGAGGCACGGCATGGGGACTCCACCCCGATGCGGTTGGCGGGATGGTACGCCATCCGACCGCGCGCGAAGGCTCGACGCCGGCGCGGCTCATACACTTCACGGGCGGGCGGGACGAACGGTCGCGCCGCGTCGAGGGGAGGCTGTCCGTGAAGAGCCAGGCAAACCAGACGGGTCAGACGAACCAGCACATGCGCTTTCACGCCCCGCACCTTCACCTGGGGGTGCCGTTCGGTACGGATATATTCGGGCGCGCCGCCGAGCTGTTTGCGCTGGGCTTCGGCACGCCGTACTTTCTGACCACCCAGACGTTGCTGGTGATCGTGTAGATCGCGTACAACGCCGTCGCGGGCGACAGCTTCGACCCATCCCGTTCATCCTGCTCAACCTCGCGTTCAGTACACAGGCGGCGTACGCCGCGCCGTTGATCCTGCTCGCCGCCACGCGGCAGGCGGAGTGCGACCAGGCGTGGACCGCGGTGGACGCGCAGCACCGTGAGGCCCTGGCGAGCAACACGCTGCGGATGCTGCGGCGCACACCGATCTCACGGAGCAGGTGGCGGAGCTGGCGCGGCGCATCGACGCGCTGACGCAGGAGATCCACGGCCGCGTGGTGAGCGCCGGCTAGCGGGGCCGCCGGCTGCGCTCGAGCGCGCTGCGCGTGGCCTTGCGCAGCCGCACGATGCTGGGCGTGACCTCCAGGCATTCGTCCTCGCGCAGGAACTCGAGCGACTGCTCGAGCGAGAGCAGGCGGTGTGGGACCAGCCGCTTCGTGTCGTCGGCGGCGACCGCGCGCATGTTGGTGAGCTTCTTCTCTTTCGTGGGGTTGACGTTCATGTCGTCTGGGCGGGCGTTCTCGCCGACGATCATGCCCTCGTACACGGCCTCACCGGGCCCGACGAAGAGCGAACCGCGCTCCTGCAGGCTGAACAGCGAGTAGGTGTTCGTCACCCCGCTGCGGTCGGCAACCAGGCTGCCGGTGGGGCGGGTGCGCAGCTCGCCGTGCCACGGCTCGTAGCCCTCGAAGATGTGGTGTAGCAGGCCGGTGCCCCGGGTGTCGGTCATGAACCCGGTGTGGAAGCCGATCAGCCCGCGCGCCGGCACCACGTATTCCATGCGCACGCGGCCGTGGCCGTGATTCACCATCTGGACCAGGCGGCCCTTGCGCAGCGCCAGCAACTGCGTGACCACACCGAGGTACTCCTCCGGCACGTCGATCGACAGCCGCTCCATCGGCTCGCAGAGCCGGCCGTCGATCTCCTTCGTGACGACCTCCGGTTTGCCGACCGTCAGCTCGTAGCCCTCGCGGCGCATGGTCTCGACCAGCACCGCGAGCTGGAGCTCGCCGCGCCCGCGCACCTCCCACGTATCCGGCCGCTCCGTCGCCAGCACGCGGATCGAGACGTTGCCGAGCGTCTCCGCGTCGAGGCGCGCCTTCACCAGCCGGGAGGTGACCTTGCTGCCGGGCTCCCCGGACAGCGGCGAGGTGTTGACGCCGATGGTCGTCGCCATGCTCGGCTCGTCGACGTGGATCACCGGCAGCGGGCGCGGGTCGTCCGGGTCGGCGAGCGTCTCGCCGATGTTGACGTCCGGTAGGCCGGCGATGGCGATGATGTCGCCGGGGCCGGCCTCCTCAGCCTCCACTCGATCGAGCGCCTCAGTGACATAGAGCTCGGTCACGCGCACGCGCTCGATCGTGCCATCGATGCGGCAGCGCGCGACCAGCTGGCCACGGCGGATCGAGCCCTGCTGTACGCGGCAGAGGGCGATCCGCCCGACGTACGGTGAGGCGTCGAGGTTGGTGACCAGCGCCTGCAACGGGTGGTCCAGCTCATAGCCCGGCGGCGGGATGTGCTGGAGCAGCGTCTCGAACAACGGCTGCAGGTTGGTGCCCGGCGCCGCCGGATCGAGCGTGGCCTGGCCGGCGCGCGCGTTGCAGTAGACGATCGGGAAGTTGATCTGCTGGTCGTCGGCGTCGAGGTCGATGAACAGCTCGTAGATCTCGTTCAGCACCGCCGGGATGCGCGCGTCCGGGCGGTCGATCTTGTTCACTACCACGATCACTGGCAGCCGGCGCTCCAGCGCCTTGCGCAGCACGAACCGCGTCTGCGGCAGCGGGCCCTCGCTGGCATCGACGAGCAGCAGCACGCCGTCCACCATCGTCAGGCCGCGCTCGACCTCGCCGCCGAAGTCGGCGTGGCCCGGCGTGTCGATGATGTTGATCTTGACCCCGCCGTAGTGCACAGCGGTGTTCTTGGCCAGGATCGTGATGCCCTTCTCGCGCTCCAGGTCCATCGAGTCGAGGACGCGCTCGGCGACCTCCTGGCGGGGCCGGAAGGAGCCGGACTGCCAGAGCATGGCGTCCACCAGCGTGGTCTTGCCATGGTCGACGTGGGCGATGATCGCCACATTGCGGCGATCGTTGCGGGTGAGGGTCACGAGGGCGTCCTGTCACGGTCGCGGCCGTGTGTGCGCGGGTTCACGCTATCAGCCGCTTCCCGATGCGGGCGCGGCGCCGGTGTCACACGATCTTCACCGAGTAGCTTCACCCAATAGAATCAGGCCGCGCGAGGCCGGTGTCCACCGCGCGCGCTATCCTATGGGAAGCCTCGGAGCGGCTGCCCAGCCGGAACTGGTGTCGAGCGAGGGCATGGAGGCCCGATTGACGGACCGCGTCGAGTTGCACCACCTCGGTTGTGTTGGCTACGAGCCGGCCCTGGCCTGGCAGCGCGCAACCGCCGCCGCCGTGCGGGACCGCGCCGCGTCCGAGGCGTTGGCGCTGCTGGAGCACCCGCCGGTCTACACGGTGGGGGCGGGGGGCGGCCGCGAACACCTGCGGACGAGCGCGGAGCGGCTGGAGCGGCTGGGGGCACGCGTGATCGACGTCGATCGCGGCGGCGACATCACCTTCCACGGCCCCGGCCAACTGGTCGCATACCCGATCCTGCAGCTGCGCCGCCGGGAGCTGCGCCCGACCGAGTACGTGCGCGGGCTGGAGTCAACGATCCTGGAGACGTTGCGCGTCTGCGGCGTGGAGGGCGAGCTCGTCCGGGGGCGGCCCGGCGTCTGGGTGGACGGCGCGAAGGTGGCGGCGATCGGCGTGCGGGTGCGCGGCGGCGTCACCACGCACGGCCTCGCGCTCAACGTCACGACCGGCCTCGAATGGTTCGACGCCATCGTTCCGTGCGGCATCGCCGGCGCGGCTGTCACCTCGCTTGAGCGGCTGCTCGGGCGCGCGCCGGCGATGACGGCGGTCGAGGCGGCGCTGGCGCGCGCGTTCGAGCGCGCGTTCGGCGTCGAGCTGGTGGACGCGGATGGGGCGTGCGCAGCGCCGGTGCTGCTCCGAGAGGCGGTGGCCGGTGGTCGTTGAGCGCGAGCGCAAGCCGGTATGGCTGAAGGCGCGCTTCCCGGGCGGGGAGCGCTTTAGCGAGATCAAGGCGCTGATGCGCGAGCACGGCCTGCACACGGTGTGCGAGGAGGCGCGCTGCCCGAACATCGGCGAGTGCTTCAACGCGGGCACCGCGACGTTCATGATCCTCGGCGACGTCTGCACGCGCGCCTGCGGGTTCTGCGCGGTCACCTCGGGGCGGCCGGTGGGGCTGGACCTGCTGGAGCCGGTGCGGCTGGCGCGCACCGTGGCGCTGCTGGGGCTGGATTACGCGGTCATCACCTCGGTCAACCGTGACGACCTGGCGGACGGCGGCGCGGGCGTGTTCGCCGCCTGCATCCGCGCGGTGCGGAGCCACGCGCCGGGCTGCCGAGTGGAGGTGCTGATCCCGGACTTCGAGGGTAACTGGGACGCGCTCGCCACCGTGGTGCAGGCGGGACCGGTGGTGCTCAACCACAACACCGAGACCGTGCCGCGCCTCTACCGGCGCGTGCGTCCGAAGGGGCGCTACGCACGCACGCTCGAGCTGCTGCGGCGCGTGAAGGAGCTCGACCCGGCGATGCCGACGAAGACCGGTATCATGGTCGGTCTGGGCGAGCGCTTCGAAGAGATCGAGCAGACGCTGCGCGACCTGCGCGCGAGCGGTGTCGAGTTGTTGACGGTCGGCCAGTATCTGCGCCCGAGCGCGAAGCACCTGCCGGTGGCCCGCTACTACCCGCCGGAGGAGTTCGCGGCGATCGCGGAGCTGGGGCGCGCGCTCGGCTTCCGCCAGGTGGAGAGCGGCCCGCTCGTGCGCAGCTCCTACCACGCGGCCGATCAGGCCCGTTCGGCCGCCCGGGCCGGCATCGGGATTGGCTAGCGTGATGGCGATCGAAGCCCAGCACCCACTCGCGAGCGACGGCCCCGGCATGGACCCAGTGGTCGAGGCTCTGGAGACGCAGGACTGGATCGCGGCGCTCAACGACGTGATGCGCCGGGGTGGTCCGGAGCGTGTCACGCGCCTGCTCAAGGAGCTCCAGATCCACGCGCAGAAGAGCGGCGCGCCGCTCCCGGTCACGTCGCAGACCCCGTACGTCAACACGATCCCGCTCACGCAGCAGGCGCCGTACCCTGGCAACCGGCAGATCGAGCGGCGCATCAAGAGCATCGTGCGCTGGAACGCGATGGCGATGGTGGTGGAGGCCAACCAGAAGTCGCCGGGCATCGGCGGCCATATCTCCACCTACGCCTCCACGGCGACGCTGTACGAGGTTGGGTTCAACCACTTCTTCCGCGGCCCGGACCATCCCTGCGGGGGCGACTTGGTGTACTTTCAGGGGCACGCGTCGCCCGGCATCTACTCGCGGGCTTACGTCGAGCGGCGCATGACCCCCCGGCAGCTGCACGCCTTCCGACGCGAGCTGTCTGCGGACGGCCTCCCCTCGTACCCGCACCCGTGGCTGCTGCCGGAGTTCTGGCAACTGCCGTCGGTGTCGATGGGGCTGGCGCCGCTGATGTCGATCTACCAGGCGCGCTTCATGCGCTACATGGAGGATCGTGGGCTGAAGGAACGCACGGACCAGAAGGTATGGACGTTCTTCGGTGACGGCGAGACCGACGAGCCAGAGGCGCTGGGCGCGATCTCGCTCGCCTCGCGTGAGCGACTCGACAACCTGATCTGGGTCGTGAACTGCAACCTCCAGCGACTGGACGGCCCGGTACGCGGCAACGGCAGCATCGTGCAGGAGCTGGAGGCGATCTTCCGCGGCGCGGGCTGGAACGTGATCAAGGTGCTGTGGGGCGGGGACTGGGACCGGCTGCTGGCGGAGGATCAGGATGGCCGCCTGGTGCAGCGCATGGGCGAGGTCGTGGACGGCGACTACCAGAAGTACTCGGTGGCGGGCGGCGCGTACATCCGGCGTCACTTCTACGGCGTCGACGAGCGGCTGCTGAAGCTCGTCGAGGACAAGAGCGACGACGAGCTGTGGCGCATGACCCTCGGCGGGCACGACCCGGACAAGGTGTACGCCGCGTACCGCATGGCCTTCGAGCACCGCGGCTCGCCGACCGTGATCCTCGCCCGCACGATCAAGGGCTACGGGCTCGGGGAAGCGGGCGAGGGCCGCAACATCACGCACCAGCAGAAGAAGCTGAACGAGGACGAGCTGCTGCAGTTTCGCGATCGCTTCGACATCCCGCTGACCGACGAGGAAGTGGTGGGCGCGCCGCTCTACCGCCCCGACCAGGACAGCATCGAGTTCCAGTACCTGACGGAGCGGCGCAAGGCGCTCGGTGGCTACCTGCCGGCCCGGCGCAACAGCCCGCACTGCGCGATCCGCTCGCCGGCGCTGGCGGCGTTCGAGGAGTTGCTGCGCGGCACCGGCGATCACGAGATCGCGACCACGATGGCGTTCGTGCGCATCCTCACCACGCTGCTGCGTGACCAGACGATCGGCAAGCTGGTGGTGCCGATCGTGCCGGACGAGGCGCGCACCTTCGGCATGGACGCGCTGTTTCGGCAGTTCGGCATCTACTCGCACGTTGGCCAGCTCTACGAGCCGGTCGACTCCGACAGCCTGCTCTACTACAAGGAGTCCACCGACGGGCAGATCCTGGAGGAGGGCATCACGGAGGCGGGGTCGCTCTCCTCGTTCATCGCCGCCGGCACCGCGGACGCGGGCTTCGGCACCTGCATGCTGCCGTTCTTCGTCTTCTACTCGATGTTCGGATTCCAGCGCGTGGGCGACCTGGTGTGGGCGGCCGCGGATGCGCGCGCCCGCGGCTTCCTGATCGGCGCCACCTCCGGGCGCACGACGCTCAACGGCGAGGGGCTGCAGCACCAGGACGGTCACAGCCACGTGCTCGCGTCCGTGGTGCCGAACGTCGTCTCCTATGACCCGGCGTACGCCTACGAGCTGGTGCTGATCGTGCGCGAGGGCATACGCCGCATGCACGAGCAGCACGAGCAAGTGCTCTACTACCTCACTGTCGGCAACGAGACCTACGCCCAGCCCCCGATGCCGGCGGGCGTCGAGGAGGGCGTGCTGCGGGGCATCTACCGCTTCCGCGCGGCGCTAGAGCTCGGCCCGCACGCCCCACGCGCGCAGTTGATGGGCAGCGGCGCGCTGCTGAACGAGGTGGTGAAGGCGCAGCAGTTGCTCGCCGAGAGCTACGGCGTGGCCGCCGACGTCTGGTCGGCGACCAGCTACACCGAGCTGCGGCGCGAGGCGATGGACGTGGAGCGCTGGAACGTGCTGCATCCCGGCGAGGAGCCGCGCCGGCCGTACGTCACGCGCACCGTCGGCAGCGGCCCCGGCGTCTTCGTCGCCAACTCCGACTACATGAAGTCCGTGCCGGACGCGATTGCGAAGTGGCTGCCGCGTCACCTCTACACGCTCGGCACGGACGGCTTCGGCCGCAGCGACACCCGCGAGACGCTGCGCGACTACTTCGAGGTGGACGCGCGCTACGTCACGCTGGCGACGCTGTACGCGCTCGCCCGCGAGGGCATGATCGATAGCGCCGTGGCGCAGCGGGCGGTGGAGGAGCTGGGCATTAACCCGGAGAAGCTGAACCCGGCGCACGTCTAGGCGCGGCCGGTCGCGACCGATCACTGGAGGAACGACCACGTGCCGATCGAATTCCGGTTGCCCGACCTCGGGGAGAACGTCGATGAGGCGGAGCTGCTCAAGGTGCTGGTGTCGCTCGGCGACCTGGTGAAGATCGACGACTCCGTGCTCGAGTTGGAGACGGAGAAGGCGGTCTTCGAGGTGCCTTCGTCGGTGGCAGGCACGGTCACCAAGATCCACGTCAAGCAGGGCGACACGCTGGAGACCGGCCAGCTGCTGTTTACGCTCGAGCCGGCGGGCACTGCGGAGACCGCGGTGGCGGCGGCCCCGCCGAGGCGTGCCGCGGCCGCCGCGAGGCCGGCTGCCGCACCGGCAGCTACGCCGGCCGCCGCGCCGGCCGCAACGCCGGCCGCAGTGCCGGTCGCCACGGCCCCGCCCCGGCCGCTCGCGCCGTCGCCGGCGGATGACGTGGCTGCGCGCGATCGCGCGGCCGGCCGGGGCGTGCCCGCGTTCGCTGCGCCCTCGGTGCGAAAGTTCGCGCGCCAGATCGGTGTGGACATCTACCAGGTGCGGGGCTCTGGTCCCGGCGGACGCATCTCGGTGGAGGACGTGCAGGAGTTCGCGCGTCACTCGCGCGAGCAGCGCGATCAGGCGCCGCGTTCCGGGACGGCTCCGCCGCCGCCGCTGCCGGATTTCTCGCCGTTCGGCGCCACGCATCGTGAGCGCATGAACGGCGTGCGGCGCGCCACCGCGCAGGGGATGGCGCTGTCGTGGGCGACGATCCCGCACGTCACGCTGCACGCGAAGGCGGACGTGACCGCGCTCGAAGACTTCCGCCAGCGCTACAAGAAGACCGCCGAGGCGGCCGGTGCGCGGCTCACACTGCTCGCGATCATGATCAAGATCGTGGCGGCCGGCCTGAAGGCGTTCCCCAAGCTCAACGCCAGTGGCGACATGGAGTCGCGCGAGATCGTCTTCAAGGACTACTACCACCTCGGCGTCGCCGTCGACACCGAGCGCGGTCTGCTCGTGCCAGTGATGCGCGACATCGATCGCAAGAACATCGTCGAGATCGCGATCGAGCTCGGCCAGCTCGCCGAGAAAGCGCGCGCGGGCAAGCTCTCGCTGGATGAGATGCGCGGCGCGAGCTTCACCATCTCCAACCTCGGCGGCTTCGGCACCGGCTTCTTCACCCCCGTCATCAACTACCCGGAGGTGGGCGTGCTGGGCGTGGGGCGCGCCGAGATGGAGCCGGTCTACATCGACGGCGAGTTCCGGCCGCGGTTGCGCCTGCCGCTCTCGCTGGCGATCGACCATCGCGTGGTGGACGGCGCGGACGGCTCGCGCTTCCTGCAGTGGCTGGTCGACGCGGTCAACGAGCCGCTGCTGGTGGCGCTGGAGGGGTAGGCGGGCCGATGACTACTGCCGGAAATGCGGGTGGCCAGCGCGTCGTCGTGCTGGGCGCAGGGCCGGGCGGCTACGCCGCGGCCTTCCACGCCGCCGACCTCGGGATGCAGGTGACGCTGGTGGACTCCGAGCCGAACCCCGGCGGGGTCTGCCTCTACCGCGGCTGTATTCCCTCCAAGGCGCTGCTGCACGTCTCCGCGCTGCTGCACGAGGCGAAGCAGGCGCGCGAGTGGGGCGTGGTGTTCGAGCAGCCCGCGATCGACCTCGCCGCGCTGCGCGCCTGGAAGGACTCGGTGGTGCGCAAGCTCACCGGCGGGCTCGGCATGCTCGGCCGCCAGCGCAAGGTGAAGTACCTGCAGGGGCGCGGCCGCTTCGCCGATAGCCATACGCTGCGCGTGCAGCTCGAGGGCGAGCTCGTCGATGTGACGTTCGACTACGCGATCATATCCACCGGCTCCGCGCCGCTGCAGCCGGGTTCGCTGCGGCTCGACTCGCCACGCGTCATGGACTCCACCACCGCGCTGGAGCTGGAGAGCGTGCCGGATCGCCTGCTCGTGGTCGGCGGCGGCTACGTCGGGCTGGAGCTCGGCAGCGTCTACGCCTCGCTCGGCTCCGCCGTCACCGTCGTGGAGATAACGTCCGGGCTGCTGCCCGGCGTGGACCGCGACCTCGTGGAGCCGCTGGCGAAGCGGCTGGCCACCGATTTCCAGTCGATCATGCTCGATACGCGCGTGACGGAGATGGCGAAGGCGCGCGGCGGCGTGCGCGTGAAGCTCGCGGCGCTCGACCGCGAGGAGGAGCAGAGCTTCGACAAGGTGCTGGTCGCGGTAGGGCGCCGGCCGAACAGCGCGGACCTTGGGCTCGAGAGCACGAAGGTCACGCTCGACGGGCACGGCTTCATCGTCACCGATGCGCAGCGGCGCACCGCCGAGCCCGCGATCTTCGCCGTCGGCGACGTCGCCGGCGAGCCGATGCTCGCGCACAAGGCGACACATGAGGCGAAGGTGGCGGTGCAGGCGATCGCCGGGCGCCCGGTGGCGTTCGAGCCGGCGGCGATCCCGGCGGTGGTGTTCACGAATCCAGAGATCGCATGGTGCGGGCTGACGGAGAGCACCGCGCGCAGCAGCGGCGTGGAGATCACGGTGCTGCGCTACCCCTGGGCCGCTTCCGGCCGCGCCGCCACGCTCGGTCGTAGCGAGGGGCTGACGAAGCTGGTGATCGACTCGCAGACCGCGCGTGTGCTCGGCGTCGGCATCGTGGGCGCCGGCGCGGGCGACATGATCGCCGAGGGCACGCTGGCGGTGGAGACGGGCGCGCGCGCCGAAGACCTGGCGGCCACGATCCACGCGCACCCCACGCTCTCTGAGACGGTGATGGAGGCGGCGGAGCTGTTCTCCGGGCCCGCGACCCACTACCTGGGGCGCGCCCGCCGTGGCGCGGGCTAGGCGGCGGCGTGGCGCGTCACGGCTCGCGCACGGCGAGCGAGACCGTGTGTGTGCGTCCCTGCTTCACCTTCTCGTAGTTGCCGAACAGCTCGCGGAACGAGCGTTCGATGAAGCGCCGCACCGCCGACAGCGTGACGACGTAGCAGCGGCCACCCGCGACGAGCCGGGCGTGCGCGTCGGTGAAGAGGATGGTGTAGGCCTCGTTGCCCGCCTTCGCTGGGAGGTTGGACGCCACCACGCTGAAGCGCTGCCCGGGCGGGACGTGGCTGAAGCCATCGCTCAACAGCACCTCGCAGTTGGCGATCGCGTTCCGCTCCGCGTTCCGGCGCGCGTACTCCACCGCCACGAAGTCCCGATCGACGAGGAAGGTGCGGCCGCGCGGGGCGAGCCGCGCCAGCGTGAGCCCGATCGCGCCGTAGCCGCAGCCGAGATCGAGGCAGTCGTCGTCCGCGCTCACCTCGACGTGGTCGAGCAGCAGGCGCGTGCCCTCGTCCACGGCGCGTGGGGAGAACAGCCCCCAGGCGCTGTGGAAGGTGAGCGTCTGCCCGCGCAGCGTCTCCGTGAAGACGAGGTCCTGCCGCAGCCGTTCGACGTCCACGCCGCTACGGTACGCGAGTGGCGGCGCGCTCGCGCGAAGGCTGGGGCGGCGGCGCTGCGGGGCGGCGATGCTACACTCCCGGCCGCGCCGGACAGCGGCGCCGCGTGAGGAAAGGGCGGACCCGGAATGCCCGGCACGACGCGTTCGGACTACACGCGCCTCAACCTCCCGCGCGCGCGGGATGACCGGCCCTGCGTGCTCGTCAACATGGTGACCTCGCTCGACGGCAAGGCAGTGATTGAGGGCACTGAGCGCGGCCTCGGCTCTGCCGCCGACGCGCGCTTGATGCAGGAGCTGCGGTCGAACGTCGACATGGTGCTGAACGGGGCGGGCACGCTGCGTGCCAGCGGCAGCTCTTCGCGCGTCGACGATGCGGACCTGCTGGCGCTGCGCGCGGAGCGCGGCACGCCCGGCAGCCCGCTCGCCGCCGTGCTCTCGGGCTCCGGCGACCTGCCGCTCGAGCGGCCGTTCTTCACCAGCGCGGCGTTCGACGCGGTGGTGTACCTGACCGAGCGGACCCCGCAGAAGCGCGTGGAGGCGATCGCCGCGACCGGCCGCCGCGTGGTGATGCTGGAGGCGGGGGACGAGGTGCGCTCGATGCTGCGCCACATGCGCCGTGAGCTGGCCGTGGGCGTGCTGCTGGTGGAGGGCGGGCCGCGCCTCAACGGCGAGCTGTTCGAGCTCGGCGCCGTGGACGAGCTCTTCCTCACGCTCAGCCCGCTGGTCGTGGGCGGCCATCATCTGCCGACCGCCGTGGAGGGCGCCCGCGCGCCCGCTCTGGACACGGTGACACGGCTCGAGCCGCTGTCGGCGGTGCCCAACCCCGAGACCGGCGAGCTGTACCTGCGCTACCGCGTGAGTGGGCGCGGCGCGCTCATGCGCTAGCCGCGAGGCGTCAGCGCGGTGCGGGCGGCTTCCAGGTGAAGCCTGGGATGCGCCGCCGCTCGAAGCGCTCCACCACGCTCTCCTGCAGCAGCTCGACGGTGTCACCCGCCGCGATCACGCCGCTCTCCAGCACCTTCGCATAGACGCGGCTGCATTCGAGATGGAGCGCCGAGTTGATGCGGTTGAAGTCGCCGTCGGTGAACCACTGCGACTGCTTGAAGCAGGGCGCGGTGTAGTCGGTGATCTCGATCAGCACGTCGTGGCCGATGCGCATGCGGCAGCCGGGGAGCACGAGCCGCCATTCGATTCCGGAAACGGTGACGTTCTCGCCGAGGTGGCCGGGCGCGATGTCGTGCCCCTCCGCCGCCAGCTCCTCGATGCGCTCGAGCGCGAACAGGCAGAGCGCGCGCTGCGGGCCGCCGTGAGCCATCTGGTCGGACTGGCGGTCGCCCTCCATGCCGTATTCGCTCACGGCCGCCTGCGGGACCGGCCACTTGGGCACTCCGCCGCCCGAGACGTTGACCTGGTAGACGACGCCAGTGCGTGCCATTGGACACACCTCCAAAGCCTGCTCAGAGAGCACTGTAGCACCCGGCCGGTGCCGCTGCCGCACGGCGGCGTGGTAGCCTCGCGACCGCCATGGTCGATGCGCCGCCGTCCCCAGAGTTGGAGCTGCCCTCCGCGCGCGGTGCGGTGCGCTGCGCCTACCACCCCTGCCCGGGCGCTGCGGCCGCGGTGCTGATGGTCGGGGGCGCCGACGGCGGCCTCGACGGCCCTGCCGACGCACTCTACCCGGAGCTTGCGCAGGACCTCGGCGCGCTGGGGCTGGCGGCCCTGCGGGTCGACTTCCGCATCCACCGCTTCCCGGGCGACGTGGAGCAGGGCGTGCACGACGTGCAGGTGGGGCTGGAGTTCCTCGCCGCCGAGGGCGTCGCACGCGCGGGCCTGGTCGGCCACTCCTTCGGCGGCGCGGTGGTGATCGAGGCCGCGGTCGACTCGCCGCGCGTCGCCAGCGTGGCCACGCTCGCCACGCAGACGGCCGGCGCGCAGCGAGTCGGCGCGCTCGCGCCGCGCCCGCTGCTGCTGGTCCACGGCCTCAACGACGACCGGCTGTTGCCGGACTGCTCGCGGCTGCTGTACCGCCAGGCAGGGGAGCCGAAGCGGCTCGAGCTGCTGGCGGGCGCCCGCCACAGCCTGCGGCAGCGGCGCGAGGACGTGCGGCGGTTGCTGCTGGACTGGTTTACGGAGACGCTGGCGCCGCCCTCCCTCGCCGGGCGCTGGCGCATTACCGTGCGCACGCCGATGGGCGAGCAGCATGGCACGCTCGAGCTCGCCGGCGCGCCCGCCACGCTGCGCGGTACGGTGAGTGCGCTCGGCACCACCGCGGCGGTGAGCGGCAGCTTCGAGGGCGGGGCGCTGTGGCTGCGCGGCACGGTGCAGGCGCCGTGGCGCGGCCGCCAGCCGTTCACGCTCGACGGCGCGCTGGACGGCACGCGGCTCAGTGGCACCGTCACTCTCGGCGCCCTCGGCAGCGGGCTGTGGACCGCCGAGCGGGACGAAGGGGCCTAGCGTGACGGCGGGCTACTCCGGCACGCCGCTGCCGCGCAAGCTCGGCATCAAACCTGGCCACCGCCTCGCGCTGGTGGGCGCGCCCGCGGGCTTCGAGGTCACGCTCGGCGCGCTGCCCGACGGCGTGACGCTGCTCGCGCGGCCGTGGGCGTCGCTCGACGTGGTTGTCTGCTTCACCACGCGCCGTGCCGACCTCGCGCGGCGATTCGCGCCGATGGCGCGCGCGCTCGATCCCGCGGGCGGGCTGTGGGTGGCATGGCCGAAGCGCGCCTCCCGCGTGCCCACCGACCTTGACGAGAACGCCGTGCGCGCGGTCGGCCTCGAGGCCGGGCTGGTGGACAACAAGGTGTGCGCGATCGACGAGACGTGGTCCGGGCTGCGCTTCGTCTACCGCCTCGCCGACCGGCCCGCGCGGACGGCGCGGCCCGTGCGGACGGCGCGGACGGCGAAGGCGGCGCGGTCGGGCGCCTTCGCGCGCTAGCGCGCGAAGGCGGCGCGCAGGCTCTGCGCGGCCTGCGCCAGCGCGCGCTTGGCGTCGTCGAGCATCGCCGACATGCCGAAGAAGCCGTGGATCATGCCGTCGTAGCGCGTGCAGACGGCGGCGACGCCGGCGGCCTGCAGCCGTCGCGCGAAGGCCTCTCCCTCGTCGCGCAGCGGGTCGAACTCCGCAGTGATCACCAGCGCCGAGGGCAGCCGCGAGAGGTCCGGCGCGCGCAGCGGCGAGGCGTAGGGCTGGCGGCCATCGCCGTCCGGGCCGAGGTAGTGGTCCCAGAACCACTGCATCGACGCCTTCGAGAGGACGTAGCCCTCGGCGTTCTCACGGTACGACGCAGTGTCGAACGAGTAGTTGGTTACCGGGTAGACCAGCGCCTGGTGCACGATCGCGGGCCCGCCGCGGTCGCGCGCCATCAGCGTGACCACCGCGGCGAGATTGCCGCCCGCCGAGTCCCCGCCGACCGCGATGCGGCGAGCGTCCGCGCCCAGCTCGGCGGCGTGGCCGGCGACCCACTGCGTGGCGGCGTAAGCGTCGTCGGCGGCGGCGGGGAAGCGCGACTCCGGCGCGAGGCGGTAGTCGACGGAGACGACGATGCAGCCCGCGCCGTTCGCGAGCGCGCGGCAAGTGAGGTCGGAGCCGTCGAGGTCGCCCAGCACCCAGCCGCCGCCGTGGAACCACAGCAGCACGGGCAGGGCGGGCGCGGCGGTGGGGCGGTAGATGCGCACCGCGATCGGCCCGCCGGGGCCGGGGATCGTGCGGTCCGAGACCTCGTGCACCGGCGGCGGCGTCACCCCGGTGCGCTGCGCCTGCTGTCGCGCCTTCGAGTTCTTGCGCGTTTCGGCGGGCGAGAGCGTGCCCAGCGGCGGCTGGCCCAGCGCCGCCATCTGATCGAGCACCATCTTCGCCTGCGGGTGCAGCGGCATCTTGCCTGCCTCGCGTGCGGCGCATTCGAGCGCGGGCCGAACGTAGCTGCGGGCGGGGAGCGTGTCAATGTGGGGGAAGTGCATAATCATATGGAACGTTGTAATCGGCCGGGTCGTGCGCTGGCAGCACGTCGCGCCCGGTCACACGCTCGAGGGGCGCATGGGGCTGCGGTAGACGATCGCGCGGCTGCAGGGCTTCGAGGCGCCCATGCCGGTGGCGCTGGCCCAGCGCGAGCGGCTGCCCGCGCTGTTGGCGGCGGTGCGCTGGAACGGGCAGGGGGCGCCGCCGGAGCCCGGCCCCGGCGCGGCCGCCGAGCTGCTCGATGCGCTGCGGTGGCGCGGCGCGCTCTTCTTCGAGGAGCTGGCGGGCGCCGCCGGGGCCGGCTCCCGGCAGATGTCGAGCGCGGGCTGCGCAAACTGATCGGCGTCGGGCACGTGGCGTCGGACGGCTTCCAGGGGCTGCGCGAGATCGCGGGGCGCGGGCGTCCCGGCCACCGCGCGTCGGGCCGCACGGCCTCGCTGCGGCGACGGCTCTCGCAGGGTGTCAGCCCCGCTGGGCGCTGGGCGCTGCTGCACGCGCCCGCGGTTCGGGCTGCGGCTAGTCGATGCGGGCGCGGCGCAGGCGCAGCGAGTTCGCCATCACGGAGACGGAGCTGATCGCCATCGCGCCGGCGGCGACGATCGGGTTGAGGAAGCCGCGCTCCCCGAACACCGGCTGCAGCACCCCCGGCACCGCCGCGCCGTCGAGCAGCACGCCCCACAGCAGGTAGCCGGCGCCGGCGGCGACCGGGATCAGCGCCACGTTGTAGCCGAACGCCCACGCCAGGTTCTGGTACATCGTGCGCATCGTCGCGCGGCTGAGCCGGATCGCCGCCGCCACGCCATCGAGGTCCGGGCGCATCAGTGTCACCGGCGCGGTCTCCATCGCAACGTCGGTGCCGGTACCGATCGCGATCCCGACGTCGGCGGCGGCGAGCGCGGGTGCATCGTTGATGCCGTCGCCCACCATCGCCACCACGCGGCCCTCGGCCCGCAGCTCCTGCACGATGCGCGCCTTGTCCTCCGGCCGCACCTCCGCCTGCACGCGCTCGATGCCGGCCTCGGCCGCGATAGCGTCGGCGGTGACCTGCTGGTCGCCGGTCAGCATCACCACCTTGACGCCCATGCGTCGCAGCTCCGCCACGGCGCGCGGCGCGCCCTCGCGCATGCGGTCCGTCACCTCCACCAGCCCGGCCGCCACGCCGTCGATCGCGATCAGCAGCGGCGTGCGGGCGCGCGCCGCCGCCGCCGCGGCCGCCTCGCGCAGGGCGTCGAGCGCCACGCCGCGCTCCGCGAGCAGCCGCGCGTTGCCGACCAGCAGATCGCGCCCCTCGACCCTCGCGGCGATGCCGCGGCCGGCGATCGCCTCCAACCGCTGCGGCCACACGAGAGCGATCGCGCGGCGCTCCGCCTCCCGTTCGATCGCTTGCGCGTAGGGGTGCTCCGACCCGCGCTCTGCGGAGGCCACGAGCCGCAGCAGCTCCGGCTCGTCGACACCGCTTGCGGGCACGTCGACGACCAGCGCCACCTCGGGGCGGCCCTCGGTGATGGTCCCGGTCTTGTCGAGCACCACGACGTCGATGCGGCGCGCCTGCTCCAGCGCCTGCGCATCGCGGATCAGGATGCCGCGCGCCGCGCCGCGGCCGGTGCCGACGATGATCGCCGTGGGCGTGGCGAGCCCGAGCGCGCAGGGGCAGGCGATGATCAGCACCGCGACTGCGTTCAGGATCGCGAACGTCAGCGCGGGCTCGGGGCCAAGCGCCCACCACGCCGCGAACGTCACCGCCGCGACGCCGAACACGGCGGGCACGAACACGGCCGCGATCGCGTCGGCGAGGCGCTGGATCGGCGCCTTCGAGCCCTGCGCGTCCTCGACCAGCCGGATGATGCGCGCCAGCGCAGAGTCCGCGCCCACGGCGGTCGCGCGCACGTGCAGCAGCCCGCCGCCGTTCATGGTCGCTCCGAACACCGCGTCGCCGGGTGCCTTCTTCACCGGCACCGATTCGCCGGTGAGCATCGATTCGTCCACTGTGGAGTTGCCGTCGACGACCTCGCCGTCGACCGGGATCTGCTCGCCCGGCTTCACGATCACCTCGTCGGCGGGCTGCACGGCGGCGAGCGGGATCTCGTACTCGACGCCGTCCTCGACCACGCGGGCGAGGCGCGGGCGCAGCGCGATCAGACTGCGCACCGCTTGCGAGCTCTGGCCCTTTGCGCGCGCCTCCAGCAGGCGGCCCAGCAGCACCAGCGCGATGATCGCGCTGGAGGTGTCGAAGTAGAGCGCGGCCTCCAGCCCGGCCGTGGACTCGAAGACCGCGGGCGCGAAGGTGGCGGCCACCGAGTAGGCGTACGCCGCCGAGGTGCCGGCGGCGATCAGCGTGTTCATGTCGGCAGCGCCGTGGCGACCCACCTTCCAGGTGCCGAGGTAGAAGCGCCAGCCGGCCCAGAACTGCACCGGCGTCGCGAGCGCGAAGAAGAGCGGATGCAGGACGCGGTGCGGGATGCGGTCGAGGCCGGGTACGAGCGAGGTGAGCGGCATCGCCGCCACCAGCGCCGCCGCGAGCGCCAGCGCGAAGACGGTGCGGCGCTTGAGCGCTGCGTACTCGGCGCGGCGCTCGGACTCCAGGCGGTCATGCGCCTCGTGCTCGTCACCGTCTTCGCCGGGGAGGCGCAGCTCGTAGCCCGCGCGATCGACGGCGGCGCGCATCGCCTCCAGCGGCGCGCGCGGCGCGCCCTGCACGGTGACGCTCGCCTCCTCGGTGGCGAGGTTGACGCTGGCGGTGCTCACGCCCGGCACGCTCGACAGCGCGCGCTCGACGCGGCGCACGCAGGAGGCGCAGCTCATGCCGCGCACGGCGAAGCGCAACTGCTGCTCGCCCTCGCGCGCAGCCGTCGTCGTGCCGCTGTCCGGGGTCTCAGCCGTCATAAGTCTCAGCCGTCTTGTTTCTCAGCCGCGATGCTTCTTGCCCGCGATGTGTCGCCTCCGAGTGGCGCCGCGGTTCGTCGGGCCGGTTGCTCGCGCCAAGTGCGCGAGCGCTAGCGGTTGGCGAGCTCGTACAGCTCCACCAACTCGTCGAGCACGCGCCCGTCGCCGCGCTCGATGCCTTCGACGACGCAGTGGTGCAGATGCCCGGCCAGCAGCTTGCCCTCGAGCTTCTCGATCGCGCGGCGCACGGCGAACGTCTGCTTCAGCACGTCGACGCAGTAGGTGTCCTGCTCGATCATGCGGCGCACGCCGGCGAGGTGGCCCTCGATGTAGGCGAGTCGCTTCAGCACGTCGGCGCGCGTCGGGTCATCCACGGCCGTGCTCCCCGCCGTCGCGCGGGATCGCCAGCGCCGCCTGCAGCGGCTGGCCCCACGGCATCGTGAGCACCTGCACGTCGAGGTCGTACCCGGGGGTGGGATCGAGCGCCGAGCGCAGCCGCGCCTCGGCGTCCACGCCGACCAGCATGCGGCGGCCGCAGCAGCAACTCTCCGGCGCCAGTTCCTCGCGCGCGCGGTCGAAAGCGAAGCCCGCCTCGCAGGAGCAGGGGCAGGCGTAGTTCACGTCGGCGCCGACCGCGGTGCTGGTCAGGCGGTACTGGGGACGCCAGGGGCCGCGCGGCACCACCGCGAGCGCGTCACCCGCGGGCGCCGGGGCGTCGCCCGGGAGCGCGTCCCCCGCAGCCGCTGGGGCATCGCCGAGCGGATACCCCTCCGCCGCGAGGCGAGCGGCGAGCGCGTCGAGCACCGCGCCGCCATCGAGCGCCACGGCGAACTGGCGGGTGGCGGGATCGCCGCGCAGGAAGCGCGCGCCGGGCACCTCGCCCACCGCCCGCTCGATGGTGGCGATGCAGTGCCCGCAGGAGATGGCGGGGGAGGAGAGCGTGAGCTGGAACATCGGCACCTCCGCTCGACTTGCGCTCGACCTCCGCTCGAGGCCGGCGCCGGACAATGTAGCACGTCACCCCCTCCCAGTGGGTGTGGGTTGGCACACGTTCGCGCTAGTCCGATAGCGGCTGCGCGTATGCTCCGCCGGGCCGGGGGCGGGGCGGGGGGCTGCGGTGCGTGACGGCGACGTGTCGAAGGGCGAGATCGGCATCATCGGCGCCGGGCGGCTCGGCGCCTCGCTCGCGGCCGCGATCGCCGCGCGCGGCTACCGCCTGACCGCCATCGCCAGCCGCAGCGAGGTCTCGGCGCGCGCGCTCGCGGCGCAGCTCGGGGACGGCGCGCTGGTGCTCAATGCGCGGGCGCTGGTGGCGGCCTGCGAGCTGGTGTTCCTCACGGTGCCGGACGGGGAGCTGGAGGGGCTTGCCTCCTCGCTGCCCTGGCGCGCGGGCCGGGCGGTCGTGCATTGCAGCGGCGCGCTCGGGCTCGACGTGCTGGCGCCGGCGGTGGCCCGGGGCGCCGTCGCGGGCTGCCTGCACCCGCTGCAGACGTTCCCCACGCGCAGCGGCGATGCCACGCGCTTTCACGGCATCACCTGCGGCGTGGAGGCGCCGGAGCCGCTCGGTGCGAGGCTGGAGGCGATCGCGCGCGCGCTCGGCGCAGAGCCCGTGCGGTTGGAGGGCGTCGACCGTGCGCTCTACCACGCCGCCGCGGTGTTCGCGAGCAACTACGTCGTGGCGCTGGCGGCGGCCGCCGCGCGCGGCTGGGCGCTGGCGGGGCTGCCGCCCGATCGCGCGCGCGTGGCGCTGGCGACGCTGACCGCGAACGCCGCGCGCGATGTCGGCGAGCGCGAACTGCGCGACGCGTTGACGGGCCCGATCGCGCGCGGCGACGTCGGGACCGTGGCGCGCCACCTCGACGCGCTGGCGCGCGAGCCGGGCCTACGCGAGCTCTACCGCCGGCTGGGGCGTGAGTTGCTGGCGCTTGAGCCGTCGCCGTCGCCGGACGCGGTCGCGCGGCTGCGGGCGCTGCTCGGGGCGGTCGAGGGTGAAGGCGCGGCCGGCGAAGCCTGATCGACGCGCGCAGGCGCGGTACGCTCGATGGCGTTCGGTTCGGCTGTTGGGTCCGGCTACTCGCCGCCCAGGCTGCTCAGACTCAGGGGCATGCCTGCCTCGGAGCGCACGCGCGCGAGCGCGGCGCCTTCGTGCTCCCGGTATTCCTCGAGGTTGATGAGCTGCACCTCGCCGTTGCGTTCGAAGCGGACGCGATAGCGCCCGATGGGCAGCGCACCTACCCGCTCGGCGGTGTGCAGCGAGGCGATCGTGCCCTGCCAGCGTTCCCCGGTACCGCCCGCCGCACGCTGCACCAGCAGGCGCCCGCGGCTGAGCGTGCGCACGCCGTCCTCGCTGAGCAGTTCGACCAAGCCGGCGTCACGGCCGCCGCTTGCGGCCGGCGGCGCGGCGAAGGCCGCCTCCAGTGCGTCGCGCCGGCGCCGGCGTCGCATCAGTTGACGCGTGATCAGACATCCGGCGGCCGCGGACGCCAGTCCCAGAACGGCGGCGATCGCGGCGGCCTGCACCCGGGGGTGCGTCGAGAGCGGGATGGACTGGAACGCCATCGCTGCCTCCTCTTGCTGCCGTGCGCGGAACGCGATGCTGCCCGTGATCCAGCCGGGCGGCGACCGACCAGCGCCCACGACACACCGTACGCGGTCGCTCCGGCCGCGACAACATTGTGCGCGTTCGCACCAGCGCAAGGCGTGGCCGGGCGCCCGGCGCGTGGGCGGGGGCGCTGCTATCGTGCGCGTCAGGACGTGGCCGCGAAACAGGAGGGGAGCGGTGGCCGAAATCCCGATCGCATGGACCGGGTCGCTGCTGCTGCTGGCGGCGGTCGTGTTGCTGGGCGCGCTTGCATGCGCGGGCGGGGAGCGCGCCGGGCTGCACCGCGTGGCGCCCGAGCGCACCGCCGCCGCCATGGCGGTGCGCCGCTGGCGTGCCATGGAGATGCGGCGCCGTGCGGCGAGCACGGCGTTGGTGGCGATGCTCGCGGCGGCGCTCGTCCTCGCCGCGGTCGCCATGACCGCTGGTCTGCTTGCATAGCGGCGGGAGCGGCCCCGCGACGGCGTGACGGCGTGACGGGGTGAGGGGACGGTGCTAGAGTCCCGGCGCAGCCCCTGCACGGGGATCAGTACGGTGAGGGGCAGAGGGAACTGGAAGGGGGTAGGCGCCGTGCCTGATCGTCGTCGCGTGTTTGCGCTGCTGGCGGCCGGGATCGCGCTGCTGGCCGCGGCGTGCGGGGGAGGCGGAGGGACCAGCGAGTCCAAGTTCGCGCCCCTCGTGCCGGGGAGCGTTCAGAAGCCAAACGAGGTGACGATCAACGCGACCGAGTACGCCTTCAAGCTGGAGGGGGCGCTGGTCCCGGGCCGGAACCTGATCACGCTCAAGAACGGCGGCAAGGAGGATCACCACGCGCAGTTGATCCTGCTCGATGCCGGCAAGACCATCGCGGACGTGCAGCAGGCGCTGGCGAAGCCGGGCACGCCGCCCACCTGGATGCACTTCGACGGTGGGCCGGGCACCATCGCCGCCGGAGGCACGGGCGTCGTCCGCCAGCGCCTCGCGGAGAGCACGTACGTGCTCGCCTGCCTCGTGCCCGCTGCGGACGGTGCGGCGCACTTCACCAAGGGCATGATCAGCGAGGTCAAGGTCGCCGGCGCGGTGAACAACGCCGAGACCGTCTTCGAGCGCGAGGCGGTGCTCGCTAGCGACTATGCGTTCGCGTTTGCATCCGCCAGCGTCTACACCGACGGCGTAGAGACGGCGATCCGGTTGAACAACAACGGCGCCGAGCCGCACGAGCTGGGCATCGTCCGGCTCTCGGACGGCAAGACCGCCGATGACTACATCGCCTGGCTGAAGAAGCCGCAAGGCCCGTCTCCCGGCGTAGCGGCCGGCGGCATCGGGGCGGTGGATCCGAAGGCCGAGGCAAAGACCGTGATCGTCACGCCCCGGGCCGGGAACCACATCATGATCTGCATGGTCACCGACAAGAACGGGGTGCCGCACGCCCTGCTCGGCATGGTGAAGCCGTTCAAGGTCAACTGAGCCGGATGCCAACGCTGGCCGTGGCGTGAAGCGAAGCGCCGCGCTGCGCTAGTGCCCGCCGGCGATCGCCGGGATCAGGTGGATCTCCGCGTGCTCCGGGACCGGCTCCACCAGCCCGCTCTCAGCGACCACCCCATCGATCGCGATCGCCATCTCGGGCCGGATCTGGTCGTCGTCGAGCAGGAGCTCGCGCATGCCGGGGCAGGCAGCCGCGAGCGCCTCGATCACCTGCCGCAGGGTGCGGCCCTGCACTTCGACCCGGTCGCGCCCGCCGCTGAGCGTGCGCATGTGCGCGGGGATGTGGACGACCGCCATCGCCGCTCCAGTGTGCGGATGTGTGCCCCGGGTTGCTATCCCCCGTCGGGCAGCAGCTCGTCGAGTATCACCCGCGGCGACATCGGGGTGTGCTGGAAGCGCACGCCGATGGCGTCGTAGACCGCGGCCTGGATCGCGCCCTGGGGCGGGACGATCGGGACCTCGCCCACGCCGCGCACGCCGTATGGGTGACCGGGGTTCGGAACTTCCACCAGCACGGTCTCGATCATCGGCACGTCCAGGGTCGTCGGCATGCGGTAGTCCAGGAAGCTGGCGTTCTGCAGCCGGCCGTCCGCGCCGTAGACGTACTCCTCCAGCAGCGCCATGCCGATCCCCTGGGCGACGGCGCCGTGGATCTGCCCCTCGACGTACGATGGGTGAATCGCGGTGCCGACGTCCTGCACGGCGGTGTAGCGCAGCACGTCGACCTTGCCGGTCGCCGTGTCGACCTTGAGGTCGACGATGTGCCCGGCGAAGGCCGCGCCCTGCGTGTTCTTCGACACGCTCGCGCTGACCGCGATCTGGCCGCCGGTGCGCGCCAGCTGCCCCGCGATCTCCGTGAAGGCGAGCTTGCGCTCCTTGCCCTCGGCGTCCTTGGGGCCACGGATCACGCCGTCGTCGCCGTAGCTGACCTGGTCGACCGGCACCTCCCAGATCCGAGCGGCCCGCTCGACGAGCTTGCCGCGGATCTGCACGCCCAGCTCGTAGGCGACCCAGCCGCCCGCGAAGGTGGTGCGGCTGCCGCCGGTCACCATCGTGAAGCCGACGGAGTCCGTGTCCACCACCTTTGGCTTCACCGCCTCGTACGGGACGCCGAGCGTCTCGGCGAGCTGCATGGCGAGCGAGGCGCGGCTGCCGCCGATGTCCACCGAGCCCAGGATTAGGCTCACGGTGCCGTCGTCATTGGTCTTGGCGCTGGAGGCGCTCTCCATGCCGCCGTTGAACCAGAAGCCGAGCGCCACGCCGCGCCCGACGTGCTCGCCCTGGAGCTCCGAGTTGTAGTGCTGGTGCTCCTTCATCGCCATCACGACCTCGCGCGCGCCGATCTTCCCCCACGGCTGACCGGAGGCGTTCAACGCGCCCTCGCTGGCGATGTTCTTCAGCCGCAGCTCGAGCGGGTCGATGTCCAGGCGCTCGGCGAGCTCGTTCATCACGGCTTCGACGCCGAACTCGGCGGCCGGGGCGCCGGGGGCGCGGTATGCCTCTGTCTTCGGACGGTTCACGACCACGTCCAGGCCGTCGATCTGTGTGTTCGGGATCACGTAGGGGGCGAGCGCGCACATCGCGCCTGCGCCCACGGAGGAGCCGGGGAACGCCCCCGCGCCGTAGGCGAGGTAGACCTGCGCGGCGGTGAGGGTGCCGTCCTTCTTCGCGCCGATCTTCACGCGGCTAAACGTGGCGGAGGTCGGCCCGGTGCCCTCGAACACCGCCTCGCGGGTCATCGCGACCTTGACCGGCCGGCCGGACTTGCGCGAGAGCAGCGCGGTGATCGGGTCGAGGTAGGTCGGGATCTTGCCGCCGAAGCCGCCACCGATCTCCATCGGCGTGACGTGCACCTTAGAGACGGGGAGTTGCAGCAGGGCGGCCACCTGCCCGCGCACGCCGAACGGCCCCTGGCTGCTGGTCCAGATCGATACCTCGCCGTCCTTGTTCCAGTAGGCGGTGGAGGTGTGGGGCTCGATGTAGCCCTGGTGGAACATGCTGGTCTCAAACTCGCGCTCGATCACCACGTCCGCCTCGGCGAAGCCCTTCTCGATCTCGCCCTTCTGCAGCCGCATGTGCGAGGCGACGTTGGTCGGCCGGTCCGGGCGCGGTGCGATGCCCGCCGCGCGGATCTGCGTGCGCAGCGAGTCGTGCAGCACCGGGGCGGAGTCGAGCATCGCCTCGCGCACGTCCACCACGTGCGGCAGCGGCTCGTACTGCACCTCGATCAGCGCCAGCGCATCCTCGGCGGTGTGCAGATCGACCGCCGCCACGGCGGCGACGGCGTGACCGTGGTAGAGCGCCTTGGTGGAGGCGAGCAGGTTGTCCTTGAGGAACTGGAAGTTCGCGGTGCTCTCGCCGAGGTTGATCGAGCCCGGCGGAGGCGGCGGGAAGTCCTGCGCCGTCACCACGGCCTTCACGCCCGGCAGCGCCTCGGCCTTCTTGGTGTTGATGCTCTTGATGCGGGCGTGCGCGTGCGGGCTGCGCAGCACCTGGCCGTAGAGCAAGCCTTCGAGTTTGACGTCGGCGCCGTACGCGGCCCGGCCCGTGACCTTGTCCGTCCCATCGGGCCGCAGGGGGCGCGTGCCGATGACGCGGTACTGCTTGTTCGCCGGTGTCTGCTTCTCGGGTGTCGCGACCATCGGTTATGCCTTTCGCATCTGCTCGGCGGTGTGCAGCACGGCCCGCACGATCTTGTCGTAGCCGGTGCAGCGGCAGAGGTTGCCCGCGAGCCAGAACCGCACCTCGTGCTCCGTCGGATCGGGGTTCTGGGCGAGCAGCGCGTGCGAGGCCACCAGGAACCCCGGGGTGCAGATGCCGCACTGCAATGCGGCATCCTCCAGGAACGTCTGCTGCAGCGGGCTCAGGTGATCCCGCTGTGCCAGCCCCTCGACGGTGGTGATCTGGGAGCCTTCGATCTCCGCCGCCATCACGCAGCAGGAGTTCACGAGCCGCCCGTCCAGGATGACCGCGCAGGCGCCGCAGTTCCCGTTGTTGCAGCCTTCCTTGGCGCCGGTCAGGCCCACGCGCTCGCGCAGCGCCTCCAGCAGGCTGTCGCGCTCGTCGGCGAGGAACTCGGTCGCTTCCCCGTTGATGGTGGTGTTGATGACGATGTGGCTCACTGCGCCCCCTGTGCTCGCTCCGCCGCCCCCCGCAGGGTGCGCTCGGTGAAGACCCCCACGAGATGCTTGCGCTGCTTGATGGAGCCGCGCATGTCGGCGATCGGTGTGGCCGCGCTCCGGGCGGCGGCGGCGGCGGCGGCGATTGTCTCGTCGCTCAGGGGCTTGCCCACCACCGCCGCGGCGGCTTCAGCGACCAGCAGCGGCGTTGGCGCCACCGCGCCCAGGGCGATGCGTGCCCAACTCACGCGGTTGCCGTCGAAGCGCAGCTGCGAGGCCGCGTTGACGACCGCGATGTCCATCTCGTTGCGCGGAATGAAGCGCATCCAGCGCGCCCCGCTGTGCGCCGCCGGCGCCGGGAAGTGCAATGAGACCACGAACTCACCCGCGGCCAGCACGTTGCGGCCCGGGCCGGTGCAGAACTGCTCGATCGCGACCGTCCGCTCACCGCCCGGGCCGGCGATGTTGGCGACGCCTTCGAGCACGATCATCGCCGGAATGCCGTCGCCGGCGGGGGAAGAGTTGCAGAGGTTGCCGCCGAGGCTGGCGCGGCCCTGGATGGCGGTGCCGCCGATCACGCTGGAGGCATCCACGAGCGTCGGATAGCGCTGGCGCACGTTCGCGTCGCCGTAGATTTGGTAGCAGGGCGTCGCCGCGCCGATGGTGAGGCCGCCGCGAGCGCTGTAGCTGACCCCGATCAGTTCCTTGATGTGCTTCACGTCCACGAACAGCCGGATCTCGCGGCGCCGTTCGCGGGCCTGCACGATCACGTCGGTGCCGCCGGCGAGGACGCGCGCGGTGGCTCCGCCATCCTGCAGCAAGCGCACGGCGTCCTGCACGGACGCGGCACGCACGTATTTCACTGCCTGCAAGTTCGGCCGTCCTTTCCGCTGTCGTGTCGAGCGTGCATCATAGCGGCGCGGCGGCGGGGCCGCACGCGCCCGCCCGCCGCGGGCCGGCCCGCCAGCCCGGCGTCCGGGAGCCACCGGGAGGGGGCGCCGCCGCCGCGCCGTCCCACGCCCGCATGCCGTCTCGGACGCGCGCCGCATTCTCGCGGGCGCGCCCGCCGACGCGCAACTACAGCACGTTGGCCGGACGTTGGCCGGTTCGGACCCCCCCGGGGGCCGCCGCGGGCGAGGCCGCCGCCGGCCCGCGCGGCCGCGCGAGCTCCTGGCCGACGGTCACCAGGTAGCCGTCAGGGTCGCGCATCGTGAACTCGCGCATCCCGTACGGCTGGTTTGCGAGTCCACGGGTGACCTTCGCGCCCTTGCGCTTCGCGGACTGCATCAGCTTGTTGATGTCGCGGTCCACGCGGAAGTAGAGGTCGACGACCTTCTGCGCCTGATGGGCGGCGATCGCGTTCGCGATCGCCTGTGGGGCCTTCTTGCCGGTGGCCATGTCGGAGCCGTCGCTGAGCATGATCGCGCCACCCGCCGGGTCGCCGGCGTTCAGGCGCATGAACGATGGGCGCTGGCGAACCGCCAGCGCCCATCTCGATCTTGAGGCCGAGCATGCGCCGGTATCAGTCGGCGGCGCGCGCGACATCCTTGACGCGGATGTGCGGATCGGTGAACTTCACGGTCGCGGTCATGGCTGGCCTCCTCTGGCGCTGCGCGTCGGCGCCGACGCGGCCGCCAGTCTACCGCGTCCCGGCGGCCCGCGATGCCGTGCGCTGGCGCCCGGGCGGGCGGGCGCTATCATCGGCTGTCCGCAGTTGCGCACGGGAGGTGCCACCACGATGGCGACGAAGCCGCACGCCAGCGCTGGCGACTACCGCGACCTCTTCGCGGCGTTGGTGTTCCCCGCCTCGAAGGTGGCGATCGTCAGCAAGGGCCGCGACCGCGGCGGCGTCGACCGCGAGGTGGCGTCGATTCTCTCGTTGCTGCCGCGGGCGAGCTATCGTTCGCTGGCTGAGCTGCAGGCGGACGTGCGCGCGATCTACCTCGGTCGGGGGGTGCCCGCCGGCAGCGTGCCGGTGTAGCCGCGGGGCTGTCGCCGCCGGGGGGCGCGGGCGCCTGCGGCGTGCTAAACTCAGCCCGCGCTTCGCAAACTCGCGAGCAGGAGGAAGAGGATCCGATGCCCTTCACCGTCACCGACAAGGCCGCCGAGAACCTGTTGACGATCGTGGGCGAGCGCGCCCGCGATGGGCAGGGCGTGCGCCTGCTCGCTCGCCAGGGCGGCTGCGCCTGCAGCGGCTCCTCGTTCGTCATGGGCTTCGACGTCGCGCAGGACCAGGATGCGGTGATCGAGGTGCGGGGCATCCGCTTCATCCTCGATCCGCTCGCCGCCGAGAAACTGGAGGGCGGGAGCATCGACTACGTCGACGACGTGATGCGCAAGGGCTTCGCGATCGAGGCCCCCAACGCCGGCGGCGGCTCCTGCGGCTGCGGCGGCCACTAGGCCGCGCACCGGCGGTCTCCCGCCCGCATACCAGGCGCACCGTTCGCAGCAACGTGCGCTACACAGACGCCCGGCCACCGCCGGGCGTCTTGGCGCCTGCGGCACGAGTGGCGGCGCAGCCTAGCGCGCCGCCCGCCGCGCGCCTCGAACACGCGCGGCGGAAAGTTCGTGCAGATTGCGTCCACGCCCGTGCTGAGCGCCCAGTCGATCTCGGCCGGGCCGTCCACCGTCCACGCATAGATCGCGAGCGAGCGGGCGTGGGCGGTCGCGACCGCCTCGGGGCGCAGCAGCTGGTGCTGGAGCCCGACGGCGCTGGCGCCGGCGGCGGTCGCGAGCGCGGCGAAGCCCTCGAAGCCGTACGTGCAGATCGAGGTCAGCCCTACGCTCAGGCCGAGCGGCAGCTCCGGCATCACCTCGCGCATCGCGGCCAGCTCGGCCGGGTGCTCCGAGGACAGCGCCGCCCACTCCACCGCGCCGGTGGAGCGCAGCAGCGCCGCCAGCGGGCGCTCCAGCCCGGGGGCCTTGAGGTCCAGCAGCAGGCGGCAGCGGCCCGCCAGCTCCGCGATCGCCTCGGCGAGCGTCGGCACCGGCTCGGCGGCCGCGAACGTGGGCGTGGGGCGCACCCGCAGCGCGCGCAGTTCTCGCGCGGTCAGCTCCGAGACGCTGCGCGGGTCGCCGGTGGTGCGGCGCAGCGAGCGGTCGTGCATCAGCACCAGCGTGCCGTCGGCGGTCACCTGCACGTCGAGCTCGACCATATCGGCGCGCTCCGCGATCGCGGCGCGGATGCCGGCGAGCGTGTTCTCGGGCATCGTGCCCGCGTTGGTGCGATGCGAGATCACCCACGGGCCCGGCGCCGGCCGGGGCGAGCGGCGGCGGCACGCCCGCCGCCGGGGGGAGCGGCACCACCGATTACGGATATTGAGCTCACACGGCGGGCGGCGCCTAACCGCGCCGGCCGCACGGGCTGGCCGCATCGGCGAGGCGCTGCGCGGCGGGCCGACGCCCGGCAGCTAGAGCTTGAGCAGTACGAGCGGCACGAGGGCCATCGTCGCGAGCATCGCCCCGAGCCAGCGCCGCCGCGTCACGATCGCTTCGGCGCCCCCGAGGATGAGCCGGTTGTAGGGCCGGTAGGCCGCGATCAGCAGCACGAGCGATACCGCGGCCACGCCCAGCATCTCGGCGAGCACGACGGGGACGGCGCGCGGGGCGGAGACCAACGTCGCCGCGAAGAGCGTGTCGGCGAAGGTGGTGATGTTCGCGCCCATCACGTATGGCACCACCGTGTGCCGCCGCACCACGCCCTTGAGCGTCAGCGGCACGAGCATCGTGACCGAGATCGCGACCGACATCGTGAGCGACGTGATGAGCGAGCCGAGGAGGAACATCGCGAGCGGTGAGGAGAAGCGCCGCGAGAGCCGCTCGACGCGCGGCGTGGGCGGGTCAAGGTTTGGCAACAGGCGGTCGAAGAGCGTGAACGCGCTCATCAGCGCCGCCAGCCCGCAGGCCAGCAGCAGCGCGCCCGCCAGGTGCTCACGCGCCGGGCGCACCAGCGGTCGCACGGCCGCGGCGGCCGTGTCGCCCCAGGCCGCCGGGATCGAGCCGCCGACGGCGTCCAGCGCACCGCTGCGCAGCAGC